>DAOVIL010000080.1 GCA_030673725.1 Candidatus Aenigmatarchaeota archaeon
ACCAGTGCCTAAAAGGGACCCCAAGTGGGTCCCTTTTCTTTGCCATATTAATTATTTAGGGTCTTTCCTTAAAAGCTCTAGGGCTTCCTGTGGCTTGTTGTCGAGCAGCGTCTCGAAGACTGATTCATACTTCCTTGGGTCCAGGCCTGCCTTCTCCAGGTTCTCCTGGAGCAGCTTCCTTCCCAGCTCCTGTACAGACAGTCTCTGCTCCTCCAGGCCCCTTGCTGTGGGGGCCTCCCCTGCTGAAGACTCCTTCCTGAAGGAGAGTATCGCCTTCTCAGAGAACTTGGCCTTAAGCTCATTCATGTCAGAAGAATCCATCCCGCCCTTCAGCTTCACCCTGATGAGCGGCTTCTTCCTGTGCTCCTCTGAGAGTATGCTGCTGATTTCCTTCTCTATCAGCTCCCTGTCAGCGTCCAGTTCCCTGTAATAGACAGGCCTCTGGTCCTCCAGCTCTATCTTCTTGGTCTCCAGAAGCTTGCCTCCCTCGACCAGAAGGCTGTCGAAGCCACTCCTTCCAGGGGATTTCTTTGTGAGCTGGGTATGGACAAGGGAGCCTGGTATCAGGAAGGGTGAGCCATGGACCTCTGTGACCTTGTCCTCGTGCATATGGCCGCAGATGTACAGGTCGAATCCCTTGGGAAGCTTGTCAGGCTCCAGCACATGGGTCGCATTGACATGGCCAGCCATGGACTGGTGGAGCATGAATATGTTGAAGCACCCTTCCTTGGGGAAGGGGTTCCATTCCTTCAGGACACTCCCAGCATACTGGTCAGGCACGCCTGACAGCCCCTGTATGCATACCTTCTCCCCGTCCTTCTCAACCATTATACCATTGCAGTGCAGGTGGACCAGGAACCCTGCCTTCTCAAGCGCCTGCAGGGGATTGACAAGGCCCTTTATCCTCCTCTCGTGGGTGCCGTGTATGGAGACTATGGGTATGCCTGTCCTGGCAAGGTGCGGGACAGATTCCATGTCCTTCCCCACGCCTTCCACAAAGGCTGCCTTCCCCTCCTTCAGCTTGTGGCTGTTCAGCATCCCCATGGCCTCTGAGAGCACCTCTGGGGTAGGCACTTTCGTGTCGAATATGTCACCAGGAAGGATTATCAGGTCGTAATCCAGCGCTTTCTCCAGGGCTTCCCTGAAGTTGTCCATCGCGTCTCGCTCACGCCCGCCAGAACCGTAACCCAAATGCGAGTCAGAAAGCACAGCTATCCTCATGGTAGAGAATTGAGGCTAAGGTTTAAAAAAGGAGGAACAGGAGCGATACCAAAGCAGTGACAGTGAAGGCGAACTGGAAGTTGCCTATCACCAGCATGAACAGGAACAGCCCGGCTATCCTGCCTATGTTGAGCCATATCTCCCTGGAGACCACCCTGGACACTACGTTGCTTTCCTTCTCGTCATCAGAGAAGGATGCGAAGAGGGACACAGCTATCATCGCCAGGAGCATGCTGCCTATCAGTGACATGATGAACACCTCAAGCTCTGTGGTGATGAATATCCTTGACAGCCAGACGAATGCGTAGCCCAGGCCGCCCAGTTTCACCAGCTTCCTCTTGTCCATCCTGTCGGATATCCTGCCGACAAAGATGGTGAAGATTGCCACCCCTATCCCGGAGAAGGCAGCCGCAATGCCGACAGCCATCAGGTTATTGAATGTCAGGAAGATGAAGAGGGGCCACATCACTCCCTCTGCCATGAAGGTGAGCCCCCTGGAGAAGAAGGCCACCATGTACTTGTTCTTCATGAGAATCCTGGTGTCCCTGAACATGAACCTGAAGTAGCTCTTGTAGTCGTTTGTCGCGAAGAGGGGGGCCACTGAAAGGCCCATTATTATCATGACGAAGAAGAACAGGATATCATACCCCCACCCTGATATCAGGAAGGCTCCTATCACAGGCGCCGCTATGGCAGCCAGCCTGGGGTATGCAATCAGCCTGGCAGTCTCCCTCCCGCTCTGCAGCTTGTGGGAGTTCTTCACGAACTCGGAGTTCAGGCTTATCCAGTACAGGCCGAAAGCCAGGCCCCCCAGGAGCCCTATCATGTACAGGAGGAAATGGCTGGACGAGAAGTGCTCAAACAGGACCATGAACATGAAATAGAGGACTATAAGCGGCGAGCTGTACAGTATGGCATGCTTCAGCCCCATCTTTGACGCCATCCTGCCCGATATAGGTGAAAGGAAGCCCAGGCCTATGTAGAAGAATATCAGGAACATGAACACAGACATCAGGTCAAAGCCCATCGTGTATATGAATATCGGGATGAATATGCCTATGAGCGAGACTGCGAAGTGCTGCAGGACCTGGTTTATGTAGATTTCCTGCAGTTCGTTCTTTATCCTGAACAGCCTGTGCAGGGTGATATGGGGATGGAAAGTGCTCATGCTTTATTACTTGTCCTAGCTTGGAGAAAAAGGTTTACTCTGCCATCTCGACTTCACTGTTCACTGCTGTCCCGGGCAGGCCCCTGGTAAAGCGGGCCCTCATGATGCCTGAGTTCCCGTGGGGGGCTGTGACCTTGCCGAAAATCCTCTTCTTTCCCGGTGATGTCCAGACTACCTGCTTCCCTATGTACTTGGCTGCCTTTGCCTTGGTGTCGCAGCCCTCAATCTCCAGAAGGAACTGGTTGCATGTCTGGGTGTGCCTTCCCCTTCGGTAGCTGGTGATGGTAGCTTTCATAGTATCTTATTATAGACATGGCATTTAAATATGATAGGCTAGGAAGAGGCATTTTCCCACATCCTCTCGAAGAATTCTTTGTATGATTTGGCTATGGGCGCATTCTCTATTACAACAACTATTGGAGCTTCAGTCCATTCCCATGTTATCAGCTTGTTCGCATATACGACCAATCCTGTGGGAGCAAAGTCCTTTAGGTAGTGTATCTTGCAGTTTTTGATGCCCTTAACGACCCCACTCAAAAGCTTCTTGTTTTGAGGAGTGGAAAGTCCCCTCGCCTTGATGCCTTTTTCTTGCCTTTTAAGATGGTGGCTCCTGAAGAATCTGATGAACCCATCCCTGTCAGCAATCAGATTCTCAGAAGGGGCTGAGTAAAAGTAATATGTATCTCCGGATTTCAACGTTGAAATCACATCATCGAATGCCGCTTTCATGCCCCTCACTCCTTCGTATATCTCAGCGCTCATTTTCCTTTTTGCAGCAGCTTCCAACTGTTTCAATTGTGGCAGAACACCCTGGAACTTCTTTTTCTTTTCGTCCAAGTAGTTCAGAAATGTTTCAGGCTTGCCCGCTTGGAAGTGCTTCTGCTTTCCTTTCATGATGTAGCTTACCAAACCCTTCTCGATAAGTGAGCCCAGGATATGGTACACAGTGCTGCTCTGGAGCTTGGACTTGTCTATGATTCTTCCAGTCTTTGAGGGGCCCAGCTCCAGGAGGGCAACATAGACCTTGGCCTCGGCATTCGAAAGGCCAAGCTCCTCAAGTATCCGCATCTCCATATTTTATAGTAATGCTCATTCCTTATAAACTTTCCAATAGTGGAGAGTAAATGTATTAATAGAAGGATGCCATCTTTGTAAGATGAGAAGAGATTACGGCATCCTGGGAAGAGGTATACACGATTGGCCACAAGTATCATTGGTGCAGCCCGGGCCAGATGAAAGCTACAGCAATGTCATGTGCAGCCCACCTCTGGGACTAATTGAACTATATTCTTCAATGTTTAACCCCATCAAAGAAAGGGCCGTC
>DAOVIL010000052.1 GCA_030673725.1 Candidatus Aenigmatarchaeota archaeon
CGATTGGGAAGAGAAGTTTAACAGAGCACAGAAGGACATATTCCCGGCCTTCCAACCCGGAGAGAACATACTTGTTTCCGGCTTTGTTAAAATGGATTCAGAGGGACTGTACAGGATTCAGGTTGATTACAAAAGAATCAGGCAATCTGACAACTTCTTTATATCCAGCGTCCCTCAGCCAGACCCATTGGAAAGCCACGCTGGGATGCCGGTGGAAGCCATCGTTGTTGTTGGCGAGGGCTCCTACGATGGTGACGAGGTTTGGAATTATGATGCAGATTTGGTTAAGGTCGTATCAGTGCCGTTAGTCAACCCCGATGATGCCCAAATCCAGGGCATGCCTGAAAGAAAAAGGGTGATAATAGAAGGCAGATTCATCGGATTCGAAAAGAATGCCCAGGACATGTTCCTGGAAAGCCTGGGATTTCCCAAAGGTTCTGTTATCTCTGGGAAGGCAAGCTATGGTTATGACGTTAAGCTTAGCATTAGGCTGCCCGATGGGACAAATGCATGGTATGAGGGCAGAAACCTGCCCGAAGGGTATGATAAATATCAAACCGCCGGGACCGTGGAAACACCAGACGGCAGAAAGGTGCTAATTGATATGCCAACAGGAAAAATCAGATTTTCTGGGGGATCTTTGGAGAATCTGGAATACAAATTCCCTGTTCCAGACGATGTTGTCAGGATTGCGGCTGCTGTGGGCAAATCAGGGCTGTTTGCAAATTATATCGACCCCTGCTTGCTGGATGCGCCGTCTGAAGCCAGGCTAAGGGAATATTCTGAACTGAGAAGGGAAGTTGGCGGCCATATTGAAGGCATACGCACTCTGGTCGGGGGAGGTGAATATGCCTGTGCAAGGGCTCTGATTGGCGACACGAGGACCATGGAGCTTACAGCTGATGAGCTTGATTTTGTAAGGGATGTTACTGAAAGCATGCCTGATTCAGAGAGGCCTGTCCAAACCCCAAAGGGCAAGGATAATCTAACAGGAAGCAGGGACCGCGGGATTAAATCAATCGATGACGCGTATCAGGCGAAAATAGAGGCCATGACAAGGCAGGAATTCATTGAATTCGCCAGGTCGGTTGCCACAGGTAAAACCAAACAGACTGGGAAACATGCAGACGAATCTTACATATTCGGGATTGCAAGAACGCTTGGGATTCCAGCTGAAATCCGGGAAGACATAACAGTTGAATGCATCGAGGCCAGGCTGCCGAGAATAAGGGGGAAGCCATACAATGATACTGACTGGGTCGACAAGTCCACCACTGACCAGGCCTTCAATTACCTGGCATCCATAGGAAGCGAATCTGCACTGCAGAAACTGTTCGATTATATGTTCGATTTCGTGGAGAAAGGGGATTTCCATCAGATTGGCTGGAGGGAAGAGGACAGGGACCAGCGATCTGAGACATTCCTATCTGAGGTCACTTTAGCCATTGCCACGTACTTTAGGGGCGAACTTCCCATCAATATCTTGATGGGAAACCTGGGGAGACTGAAGGAAACTGCCAGATATCTAGAGGCTAATGCTGACGAATACGTTGAAGAGTATGCTATCAAGCAAATAAATCAGATGATACAGTACACCGTAGAAAGGGCAGGGGATTTCTAACCCAAAGATTGGCAGCCTAGCCCTTCCACAGGCCGTGGACGTTGCAGTGCTCCCTTGCGGTTATCTTCTCCGCTTTTATGCCTTTGAAGAAGGCATCTGGCACGTCCCCTGGCTTCAGGAACTTCCTGTGGGTCTCTCCGTCAGCGTTTATCTCTATCCACTGGATGTAATGCTCTGGTTCCATCGGGTGCGCGACAGAGCCTACCCTCACCCATATGCCATCATCCTTCTTTGAGATTACAGGCACGTGCTTCTCCATCCCTTCGTCCTTTGTCTTCTCCTCCAGCTTCTCCATGGGCTTGCTGCAGCACACAGGGACACTGGTGGCTGACACGAGCACTTCCACGATAAGCCCGCACACGCTGCACTTGTATATCTCCCCTCTCTCTGCCATATACCCTCCTTTAGATGAGCCTGTAGGTCCTCCATCTGCCAGAGCCCTCTGACTCGACCATCTTGTATCTCAGCATCTTGTCCATGTACTTCCTGAACGTCCTGTCGACTATTGGCTCAAGCTTCTGCTTCCTGGCAATTCCCTGGAGCTCCCTGAACAGGGTTCCGGAGTCTGTCCTCCCGTTCCTGGTGAGTATGTCCACTATCGCCCTCTGGTAGGGGTTCAAGCGGGTCAGGTTCTCATCCTTCCTGGCGACCTGCGCCTGGGGGAGGCTGGACTCTATCAGCTTGTCCGGTATCTTCTCCAGGTCCTGGTTCTCTGCAGACTCTGCCACTATCCTGAGTATGTCTATGGCCACCCTGGCGTCGCCTCCTGCAGTCTCGGCTATCATCTCGACCTGCGCATTCTTTATGACTGCAGGAAGCAGCCCCCACTCAATCCTGTCCTTCAGTATGCCCATTATCTCGTCTGTCTTGTATTCAGGGAACTCTACATGGTCTGCTGCAGCTAAACGGCTCCTCACCCTCTGGTCCACGTCAGCAAAGGCAGTCTCGTTGTTGGATATCAGGATAAGGCAAGTCTTGGGCAGGGATATGAGGTCATACAGTATCTTGTCGTCCTCAAGCTGGTCCACCTCGTCCAGGATTATCACAGCCTGCTTCTCCTCCAGCTTCTTCCTGAGTATGTCCATCAGTTCGTCTGTTGGCGTGCCCTTCCTGTGGACAGAGAGCACATAACCCATCCTCTGCAGGATGGTGTAAAGGACCTTGAACCTGCTGGTGCTCTCCCAGCAGTTGATGTAGACAGGGGCCACTGAAGACGTATGCTGCGCCAGCTCCTCTGCCACATACCTGGCCATGCACGTCTTGCCTGTGCCTGGTTTTCCGAAAAGGAATGAGTGTCTGGGGCTGAGGCCTTTCAGGAGTGGCCTCATGTCGTCCCTCATCGCCTGAAGCTGGCCGTCCCTGCTGAATATCCTGGAAGGGATGAAATCAGTGGTCAGTGCCTGCGCATTGCGTATTATCCTGTTATCCTCGTACATCTCCCACCTATAATGGTATATTGGTCGTTCCGCTATTTATAGGAAGCTGAAAAACCGCTGGCTGGAAGCCAGGAAGGCGACCAAAACCTTTTTAAAGGTTTGTTACCATCTAATGGTAACAGGTGAGTATATGTCTGAAAATATCGGCAATTGGGAATACGTAGGGAAGAACTTCGATGCTTTCCAGGCAGCCCTCGGTGCCAGGGACATAGTCACGATTCCGGACCAGGTCTACAGGGGACCCGGCGTCGAGAAGGTGTTCGGGACGAATAATGACGTTGCCCAGGCCAGATTGGGAAGGAGGCATTTTAAGGGCCATGAGGATTTCAAATTCAATTTAAATCCAGACAACGACATTATTAGAATAGTCCAAAGCCCACACGACTATGCAGTCTTCGTGCCGCTTACTGTTGAGAACATGAAGAACCTGACAGAAGGCGGGCAGTTCCAGTATTCTGTGGCAAGATACATAGAAGAAGATAAAAAGGGCCAGCTTACTGCTATTGATCCTGAGCGCATAGAGAGGTATGAAGGAGAGCCGGAAGACCTTGTTGCTCTGATGCCCAAAAAGCGCATACCGCATGTGACGAGTGTGGACGTGCAGGTGGGCAGTTCAGTCACAAGGAACGTAAATGCAAGCAATACTGATGACAGGGGAGATACCCAGATATACTCCCTGAAAGGGATAAGCTCATTGATGTACAACCCGTCTTCAGAGAGTCCATTCACCCCGGTCTTCTACGGATGGGCTTCAAACGGGTGGAAAGAGCCAGTCAGCGTGGTGATAAAGGACGACCAGCTGTTCTTCGATGAGAGGAAGCAGCCCGAAGGCAAGCTTTGGCTGATTAGGTTCGAAGAAAGGGGCTACGACCCCATTCCCCAGTAAGCATGTCTGCCAAACTGATTTTAATAATCCCTCTTAATATTAAGCATGAAGTTACTTCTGCTTGTCGGAGACGGGATGGGAGACGTGGGGGAGAATACCCCGCTCCAGACCGCTGACAAGCCCAACATGGACAAGCTGGCAGCATCAGGAAGGTGCGGCCTGCTTGATATCGGTTACAGAAAGACGGTCAACTCTGATTACGGCTATCTCCACCTCCTGGGCTGCTTCTCCAGGGACAAATACCCCGGAAGGGGCTACCTGGAGGCGCTGGGCATCGGGCTGGAGCCCAATGCAGAGGACGTGTGCATAAGGTGCAACTTCGCGACCCTCAATGTGGACGGCATGCTGGTCGACAGGAGGGCAGGAAGGGACGAGACAGGCCTGAACAAGTTCTGCGAGAAGCTGAACGGCATGGAGATAGACGGCGTCAAGTTCAACGTCAGAAAGAGCGCCGGCCACAGGGTAGTGATAGTGCTGGAGGGGACAGGGCTCTCAGAGAAGATAATACCGAATGACCCCATGGAGACAGGAGTGGCCCTCCCGGAAGTGGGGGCAGCCACGCCAGACGCCAAGAAGACAGCAAGCGTGCTGAACAAGTTCGTGAGGAAGAGCCACCAGATATTGTCAAAGGAGAAGGTGAACAGGGCCAGGAAGTTCCCGGCCAACACCATACTGATAAGGAGCCCTGGACGGAGGAGGGATGTGGACACCTTGGAGGCAAGGCACCACTTTAAGGCATGCTGCATCGCAGGCGTACCCATAGCGAAGGGGGTAGCCAGGTTCCTGGGCATGGACGTCGTTCCTGTGAAAGGAGCCACTGGCATGCCAAAGACCAACCTGGAGGGCAAGGCTGAAGCGGCGATAGAGGCGCTCAAGGCTTATGACCTGGTGTTCCTCCATATAAACGGGACAGACATACTCTCGCATGACGCCAGGAGGGAGGAGAAGGCAGAGTTCATAGGGAGCATCGACAAGGAGCTTGGGAAGATAATCAAGGCAGCAGGCCTGGACGGCATGGTGGTGATAGTCACATGCGACCACAGGACAGCCAGCGACCCCTCATACAAGGCCTACAGGCACACCACAGACCCTGTGCCAGTGATAATCTGTGGCTACAACATAAGCGCAGACAGCATCAAACAGTATGATGAGAAATCCTGCG
>DAOVIL010000076.1 GCA_030673725.1 Candidatus Aenigmatarchaeota archaeon
ATCACCTGTTAATTATTTGGCTCCAGTATATTTAAGCATACCCCACTCGCTTTGGTTTTAGCATACCCCATTCGCTTTGGTTTTTATTACTATTTATATATTAAGATTCAAAAATATATTCAGATGGCCCGGTTAACAGAGCGTATGATGAAGAATGTATGCATTCTGGCGTTTACAGTGATGCTCCTTGTCAGCATCTTTGGTGTGAGCTATGCTGCCGCTGACATAACCATGAAGATTGGCCCAAGCGCAGTGGCGGCCCCCACCGCAATCACCACACCCACCACCGTGACCACCATAGAGGGGCCTGGCCGCGAGCTAATATCCTCAACACCGATGTCGGACATAACGCCACTTGCGTACGAGATGGATGCAATGAAAGGGGCGGTTTCCCCAAGCAGCTATCTCCTGGTTTCAATGGTAATGATATACTTCGGCCTGATACAGAACGCTTTCCAGATGCTGGATGCAGACATCTCAGCATACGAGGCCACTCTGGACGCCCGCCTGACCAGCATCGAGAATACCTACGCCACAAAGGACGATGCCGCCACAATCATAATCCCAGTCTTAAGCCTGATACAGAACGTTTTCAAGGTGCTGGATGCAGACATCTCAGCATACCAGGTTGCTCTGGACGCCCGCCTGACCGGCATCGAGGACACCTACGACACAGCGGGCGTTGCCGCCACTGTGTCCGCCGGAAGCCACATCATTCCCGGATCCGGGGGGTCCTGGGAATGCACATGCAAGAGCACTTGCACGGGGAGTGTACTAGGATATGACATTAGATTCGGATCCTGTGACAGAGTCTGCGGAGTGGGCTGTGTCAAATCCTCTACCATAATCACAGTTAAAGATGATCCCGATGATCCCGCGAGCCCAACAACACAGGTAATAAGGTGCAGATGCGTTGTACTTATGTCCGGCACCTGCTCTGGTTCTCTGACAGTCTCAAGCCAGGGGGAGTGCACAACCTTCTGCTCTGGGAAAAGCAGTTACTGTGTCCCTGCATAAGTTTTTACTTAAATAAGATAGGCAACATCGAAACATGCTACAAGAAAGATGAATTGCGCTAGTTGCCTGTTTAGACGCCAGAACCCACTCTGAAGCTGACCCTAACCTTTTAATTCTTTTCGTCAAATCTCTACTAGATGGTGATGGTTATGTCGGATAGTGATAAGATTGTCCGGAACATGAAGATAGTCCTGGAGAAGAAGTACGCCATAGAACCAGGGCAGGCGCTCGAGATGGCCAAGCTCCTGTTCAACGAGATGATATCCTCCAGGACCATGACCCTGGGTGGCCCAGTGCCAGCGGCAGCCCCGGAACACCACAGCACTCTGGGGCTCGACCTGTTCGAGGTGCCGACAGAGCCTCCTGGGAAGGCCAGGGCAGTGCCCCCCAAGCCAGACCCCCATAACGAGAAGACAAAGCTCCTGGCAAAAGAGAAGCCCCGAAGACCATCCCCGGGAAACAGGTACACTGAGCCCAAGGAGATAGCAAGGGGAGGGATGGGGAAGATAATAAAGGTCACTGACAACCACTTCGACAGGGAGGTGGCGCTAAAGGTCAGCCTAGAGGACGACGAGAGGAGGATAAAGAGGTTCCTGAATGAGGCCAGGATAACAGCCCAGCTTGAGCACCCTGGCATAGTCCCTGTGCACGAGCTTGGGAGGGCCGGGCAGAAATACTACTTCGCCATGAAGCTTGTCGGAGGGCTAGACCTCAGCGACGTGATATATGACGTTCATGTGGAAGGGAATGAGGAGTACAGCCCGAACAGGCTGCTACAGCTCTACCTGAAGATATGCGACGCGATGGCATTCGCCCACAGGAACGACGTCATACACAGGGACCTGAAGCCTGACAACGTCAGGATAGGGGAGTTCGGCGAGGTCACCATAATGGACTGGGGCCTGTCCAGGATATTGGGCCAGGAGGATTCCTCCTACGAAGAGCTGAAGAATGCAGGCAGGCCCAGGAAGGTGAAGAAGGAGAGGAGAAGGAAGAACGGAAGGAAGGTCAGCAAGCATGGTGGTCCAAGGCTCACAGCAGATGACACTGTCCTCGGGACAGCCCACTACATGCCGCCGGAGCAGGCCGACGGCCAGATACATGAGGTGGACAAGCTGTCAGATGTCTATTCACTTGGGGCCATACTCTACGAGATGTTCACAGGAGAGCCCCCCTTCACAGGCGAGACCACAGTCAACGTGATGGACAAGGTCCTGAACGAGGAAGTGGTGCCCCCCAGGGAGCTCAACAAGAGGGTCCCCAGGGAGCTCAACTCCATAATCCTGAAGGCCCTCTCAAAGGAGAAGAACGGAAGGTACAGGTCAGTGAGGCACCTTTCTGCAGACATCCAGAAATACCTGGACAGCCTGCCTGTAGAGGGCCATAAGTACAACCCTTTCGGAAGGATGCTCCTGGCTGCAAAACGGCACAAGACAGCCGCAACAGCGACAGGTGTGGGACTGTTCCTTGTGCTCGGTGGAGGCCTGGCGACCAGCCAGATAGTGGGCAACATGAGGGCAGACAAGCTGAAGGCAGAGGCCCAGGCATCCAAGGCAGAGGCTGATAGGCTCCAGACCATAGAGCAGCGTAACGAGGAGATTGCCAGGCGGGCAGACGCCAGCGTCTTCTACCAGAGGGGCCTGGAGTTCGAGAACAGGGGAAGCGGAGTGTACATGTTCGCCATAAGGGAGTTCGGAAGGGCCATAGAGACTGACCCGGGATTCCCTGACCCTTTTCTCCACAGGGGCATCCTGAAGTACCTGCAGGCATACAGGAAGCACGACAGTGAGAGGGGGGAAGGCGCCATAGCAGACCTCATGATTGCTGACAATAAGTCCAAGAAGGCGCAGGAAGCAGCTGAGGGCTCAGGGAACAATGGCAGGAAGAAGGGAAGCCCGAAGGCACTATTCTATGCAGGTGAGGTATGCAGGCTGGTCACAGAGGACAACGAGAGGGCAGAGAGCTTCTACAGGCGCGCCGCAGAGATAGGCGGGGACGATGACGCATTCGGCCTGATGGGCCTTGCCCAGCTGAACCTCTTCTATACGGATGACATAGACGCTGCCCTGGAAGCGGCACTTAGGGCAGAGGGCCTGGAAGGCGGAAAGGGTATATGGGAGTTGTACTACTTCCTGTCACACATCTATGCCGGTTACAACACCAGCATCAGGGCAGACCTCTCCAAGCACAAGGACATCAAGAAGGCCAAGATGTTCGTGGAGAAAGGCCTCAAGCTTGACCGCCTAAATGCCCGGCTTCTCGGCACAAAGGCCTCCATACTCAAGCGCATGGGAGAGGCAGATAAGGCAGAAAGGCTCTACAACCTGGCGATAGAAGCCAATCCAGGCCACGGGCCCAATTACCTGAACAGGGGCATATTGCTAGCCACTCAGAAAAGGTTCAAAGAGGCAGACAAGGACTTCGTGACAGCCGGCCGGATGATGCCAAACGATCCCTGGCCATTCTACAACCATGGCCGCTTAATGGCTGTTGGGGGGAAGCCAAAGGAAGCCATAGCAGCATTCGAGCGGGCGATAAAGGTCGACGAGTGGGGGAAGGTGCCAGACGCCTATGGCTGGCTGGCAGAGCTCTACAGGGAAACCAAGGAATACCCCACTGCCGAGAGGTTCGCCAGGGAGGCTGTGAAAAGGGGCCGCAACAGGTACTTCAAGACCCTGGTGGGCATCTACTGCGACATGGGGAAGTACGAGATGGCAGAGCAGGCAGGAAAGCAGGCAGTGCAGGCTGACCCCAAGCTTGAGGGACCCATAGAGAAGATCCTCAACAGGCATCTGGTAAACAGCGGCAGCCGCGATAAGTAACAATATAAGCGTTCTTCAACAAGAATAAATAATGGGCAGATACATCGCTCTTATCATCATTCTTGTACTTCTGGCATCC
>DAOVIL010000008.1 GCA_030673725.1 Candidatus Aenigmatarchaeota archaeon
CTGGGTTCGAATCCCAGCCTTCCCATAAGGTGATGGAATGGCAGTAATAACAAAAAGAGGGCTCAGCAGGCACATGGGCGAAAGGGTCAGGGTAGGAAATCATCATACATTCCTTTCCAGAGATGAGAAAGGGTTCTACCTCAGGGCAGGCGATGATGTGGCCTACAGGATAAAGCACGGCGACGAGATAAGCATACATACGTCCCACCCCTGGACCCCTATTATGAGCTATGATGTGGACCTTGAAGGCTAGGCGTCCAGGCAGCTCAGGGTAGTTCCGCCACAGTTTACTGTGGCGTTCCTGTCTGTCAGGTCGTTTATCTGGTTGCAGTTGAGGGTCCTGGAGACTGTGTAGGTCGTGTTGACTATCGAGTCCATGCTCCTCTGGTAGAACGTCTGGTTGAACTGGACTGTGAAACGGTCAGAAAGGCATGAAACAATCTCTGATATGCCTCCCATCCTGGTGCCTATGGCGGCCTCCAGGCCCGATTTCGTGCCTGCATATGTGGACTCATTGGCTGAATGGAAGAGGAGCAGGGCCTCTGTGGAAGTCCTGTTCTCCAGGAGGGCAGCCTGGAGCTTGTTCAGCTGGCTCTCCTTGCTTATCCCCTCCGAGACCCTCCTGTCCAGGTCAGTGAACGTCAGCAGCATGATTCCGGTTATCAGTATCATGCCGATGAACAGTATGGGCGTTATGGTGAAACCTTTCCTCATTCTTCCCTCTCCAGGGCCAGTACTGCAATGCTTTTAAGGCTTTCCCCAGTTCCGGCCCGCTATTTAAAACTTACGAGAAAACATTAAATATGTTTCACTCGGAGGGGACTAAAGACGCTAAAAACAGCTCTGAGAGACAGTGTTCCTATGCCATAGAGAATGTGGCAGGCAAGCGGATGATGGTCGTGAAGTGCAAGGATTGCCTCTCGAACGCATCCCTCAGCAATGCGTACTGCAGGGAGGGCATGCTGAGGGCATTCCTGTACCCGCAGGAAGCGGATGAGATAGTGATGAAGAAGCCTTTCTACAAGTTCTACGGAAAGGAGGCCATCAGGAGCATGAATGAGCTTGCGAAGGCGCTGAAGTCTGTGGAGAGGTTCAAGTTCTGCCCCAGCTGCCAGAAGAAGCTGGGGAGCCTTTGGGGGGACCCGCTCCACTTCTACTTCAGGCTCAAGATGGACAAATGCAAGAAGTGCCATGAGACAGCCATTACGGCGACAGCTGAGCTGGAGAAGACTGCACTGGTCAAGAAGTCGATAGAGCTTGGGGAAGAGAAGAGGGCATATTCAGAGGTGTTCAGGCCAGAGCTTGTGCCTGAGATGCTGTCATGCCATGTCGACCTGAAGAAGCCGAAAGGCAAGCCATCTGAGAGCTACAGTGTAGGGGATGTGGGAGTCTCTATATATGATATTCCTGAAAGGCCTGACATGCTCTACTTCGTCAATTTCCCTGAGCTCCACCTCACGCCTGACGGGGTCAAGGCGATAAACAGGGCCTTCGAGAACCTCTGCGAGCACAAGGCTGACATAGATTTCGAGCCCCATAACATGAGAAAGGAGTTCGGCAAGATAGTGAGGGAAGTATTGGACAAGACGCTAAAGGGGACAGATACCGGGAAGGAGGAATTCGAGAAGCTGGCCACCATACTGAACAGACATACTGTGGGTTATGGCATAATAGAGCCCCTCCTGGCTGACCATAAGCTGCAGGATGTGTTCATAGACTCAGGCTCGTCACTGGTCCATGTGGTCCATGATGACTACGGGGAATGCGTCACGAACATATCGGTCACAAAGGACGAGATAGACAAGCTGTCTACCAGGCTGAGGGCCATCTCAGGGAGGCCCTTTGATTCATCATCGCCCGTCCTCCATACAGAGATTGAAGACTTAGGGATAAGGGTGTGCGGCATATGCGAACCGTCCACATACAGGGGCACAGGCTTCGCCTTCAGGAGGAGAAAAAACAACCCCTGGACGCTCTCAGAATTCATATCAGTGGGCATGATAGACCCGGCTACAGCTGGCCTTCTGAGCTTCCTGATAGACGGCCAGAACTCCATGCTGATAACAGGGTCGAGGGCTTCAGGAAAGACATCCCTCATGACTGCCCTGATGCTGGAGATACAGCAGAACTCCAGGATAATACTGATAGAGGACACCCCGGAGATACCAGTGGAGAACATGAGGAGGATGGGGTTCAAGGTCGAGCACCTGAAGACAGAAGCGTTTGCCAAAGGGTTCGAGCTCAGCACAGAGGACGCGTTAAGGACATCCCTTAGGCTTGGGGAGAGCATACTGGTGATAGGGGAGGTCAGGGGAAAGGAAGCCAAATCCCTTTTCGAGGCCATGCGGGTGGGCGCTGCAGGCAATATCGTATTGGGGACAGTCCATGGTTCAGGGCCGTACGACACCTGGGACAGGATAGTCAATGGCCTGGGAGTGCCAAGCACAAGCTTCAAGGCAGTCGACATAATCGTTTCAGCAGGCGCCATAAGGTTCGGCGAGGACGTGAAGAGGCACAGGAGGGTCCTGAACATCAGCGAGGTGACAAAGGACTGGAAGACAGAACCCAAGTTCATCGACATGGTAGGCTACAACAGGTCAAAGAACTCCTGGAAGGTGAGCTTATCATCATCCAATACCATAAAGAAGGTCGCTGAGGTGAAAGGCCTGACGCTCAGGCAGGCGATGGAGAACATAGCTGTCAGGGCAAAGATGAAGCAGGATCTGGCGGCCCTTGGGAAGAAGAGGCCTGAGCTGATGGGAGCGGAGTGGACAATAAAGGCGAACAACGAGTTCTTCAGGCTGGCCTCGAAATCCAGCAGCTACAAGGACATCTACAAGAAATGGTCTGGCTGGCTGAAGGAAGCTGTATGAATCTTGAGAAGATTCTTGTGAGGTTTTGCAGGAAGTTCGGCAGGTTCATGAGCTCAAAGGCCAGCGCTGAGCTGAGGGATTCCATGGAGTTCCTCGGGTGGGACATAAACCCGGACCTTGTGCTTGGGGGCGCCAAGCTGGCCATGGCCCTGACATTTGTCATACTGGCAAGCCTGTCAGGCATTGCCTTTTTCTTTGGCATCAGTCCAATCCCCTTCATAGTGCTGATACCATTCTCGATAGCCATGTTCTACGCAATAACCGAATGGCCCAAGTCCCTGGCGAAGCAGAATGCCGTAAGGTCCCTTGGGCACGCCCCTTACATAGTCGCCCAGCTGAGCGTCTCCCTGAAGCAGACCCCAAACCTGGAGAATGCCATGTCCTTCGTGGCCAACTATGGCGAGGGCGACATGGCCAGGGATTTCAAGAGGGCAATGTGGTCTGTCTGGTCAGGGAAGACAAAGGACATATACAGCAGCCTGGAGGCAATCTCCAAGAAATGGGGCAGGTTTTCAGGCGGCTTCCAGAGGTCTGTCCATCTTGTGAAGGCGAGCTTCTTCGAGAAGGACATCAAGAGGAAGTTCGAGATGCTGGACAAGACGATAGAGGTCATGCTGGATGACATAACGTCAAGGATGAGGGAATATGCGATGGACCTCCATATGCCCACGCTTGTCCTTTTCAGCCTGGGCACGATAGTGCCCCTTATGGTGATATCGATATTCCCGCTGGTTTCCTTCTTCGGGTTCCAGATATCCCCAGTCTCTATCACAGGCTTCCTGGCGCTGTCCCTGGTGGCGTGCTTCCTCTACTCCAATATGGTCATGAAGAAGAGGCCTGCCACATTCTCTTCAGCAGAGGTGAAGGCTAGCCTGCCTCCAGGATACCTGAAGGTCGGCAAATCAGCCATCCCATCAACCCCGCTGGCAGTAGCAGCCGGCCTGATAATAGGCGCGCCTGGGATATTCTATGTGCTTTCCAAGACAGGCGCTGTCCTTCTAGGCCCGATGGCAATAGCGAACGTGATAGGCAGCTATTCCATCATCTGGGCAATCGGGATAGCTGTCAGCATCCACTTCTATGGCCAGAGCGCCCACCTGAAGAAGGAGAGGGAGAAGGTCAAAAGGCTGGAAACACAGTTCGTGGACAGCCTCTACCACATAAAGAACCACCTGTCTGACGGAAGGCCCATAGAGAGCGCAGTGGATTTCGCCAAGGGCATAATGAGCGGGACAGAGATAAAGGGCTTCCTGGAAAGGATACTGAACAACATGAAGAGGAGGTCCATGACACTGGAGATAGCAGCGAAGGAAGTGGATTCCGGCTCGCTCATGATAAGGTCGGCCTTCGAGATGATAGCCAATTCCATCAGGAAAGGCGGGAAGGCGGCGGCCCAGACTGCTGACATGATGCACCAGTACATGACCAGGATAAGGGATGTTGAGAGGGAGCTCTCGATACTGTTAAGCAAGAGCCTGTCCATGATGAAGGCAACAGTCCTGTTCTTCGCCCCGATAGTCTGCGCCATAATAGTGGTTCTGTTCCAGCTCATAACCAACACTGTCGCATCAGCCCAGCAGGAGTTCGGGGCATCCCAGTACATGCTCATGCAGATATTCACTGCGCCTGCCATAAGCCCTGACGTGCTCGCGCTCATAGTGGGGATTTACGTGATAGCATTGAATTATGTGCTCATCAGGTACGTCTCCAGGATACGGTTCGGGGTGGACAGCGTCTCCTTCAAGTTCGAGGTGAGCAAGTCGATACCCATCACCCTGGTAATATTCACAGCAACCTTATTAATCTCTCAGGCAATGCTTGTAGGAAGGATCTGACTATGGAAGGGATGCCGTTAAAGTACATAGCGATGCTGATTATCGCAGCCATAATAGTGTCAGCAATGGTCAACATAACCGGGATGCTTACCGCCACCACAATAGCCGGCGTAGAAACAGCGAATGGCACCCTGACAGAAGTCCTCCACCACTCCCTGGGCGACGTGCTCAAGGGGAACGTCACTCCGTGAGCTCTATCTTCTTCTCTACCTTCTCTGCCACAGCCCTGGTGACGCTCTCTCTCTGTGAGGCGACTGTCACCATGAAGGCCGGGTCAATGTCGCTTACGAACCTTATGTCATTGGTCAGTCCGCCTGTGTAGCTGACTGACTTCACCCCGAACTCGTTAGTCTCGTCCCATGTTATGCCCCCGTCAGGGGATGTGCTGTTCAGGACATCCAGGAAGCTCTTGAAATAATCGACACTGTCTGTAACTGACCGGAACCTGTCCAGCATGACCACTATATGCTCTTCTTCGGCATCATACACGCACACAAGGTTCGCCCTGGGGTCAAGCTCCAGGTTGCCCTGTGTTGAGCTGGAGAGCGTGACATCAGAACCCAGGAGCTCTTCTGCCTCAGCCTCTGACAGGTAGTCACTGCACCCGCTCCTGTTGAATGTGGTGTACTCCAGAAAGAGGGCGTATTCGTCCCATGCATCTGTCCTGAACTGGGCCAGCTCTATTGACCTGAGGTTCATGATGAGCCCATCCTGGTTGCTGTATATCAGCAGGTAAGGCTCACCCAGTGAGATATAGAACTCGTGCCTTGTCGGGTAGTCTATGGTATCCACCTTGTATGCAAGGAAGTCGTCCACAGCCACCGGATCCCCTCTCTCCATATTGTAAGGCCATCCGTTATCAATGAACGTGCTTTTTCCTGTCCTTATGAGCCCTGTGACGTTCATGCCGTATGCCCTCCCGAAGAAAAGCAGGTGGAACGGCTTTGATATGTCGTTCATTATGAAATCATTGTAGAGGTGGTCTGTCTTCACTGCATCCTGCAGGCTCAGGCGCCTCGTCATGCCAATCCAGAAGTTCTCCTTGCTTATCCTGAACCTGGCTATGTGGGCAATCTTATGGGTCTCATTGTCTGCCTCAAGCTCGCCCTTCATGGTCACTATCCCTTCCCAGTAGGGGGGCATCTCGTCTGTAACGTAAAGCTCGGTCACAGCGATGGTGTTGGTGTCAGCGTATGCCATGTCATACGTGTACTTGATGCCCTTCATGAAGCCTATCTCAATCACCTGGGGCCCATCATCTGGCTGGTCCTGTGTGACACACCCTGACACAGCTATGACTAACAGCAGAATGCCGGTCAGTGCCAGTGCTTCCTTCCTCATGATATGAAAAATAGAAGGTTATGATTTAAAAGCATTTGGAAAGCCGAGGCAGTCACTTCAAGCTTACCCTTTTCCATGTCTCTGAGAAGGACTGGGCATTCAGATCCTAGACCTGCTGAAGAAATATGCCAGCCCTGAAACAACCAGAATCATCATAAACATAGTTCCCAAGAACATGGTATCAATGCCGGTAAACATCCCTGTGATGCTGTATCCTGTTAATTCCTCTGTGGAGCTGTTTTCTGGCTCATCGCTGACGTTGCCGGGACCTGATGTCAGGTATACCCCTTCCAGAGTCTCGTTCCCGTTAATCGGCCCTGTCACATTGGTAGTTTCGCTCCCTTCTGGCATGGTTATGTTAGTCTCGTTGACGGGTTCGGTCATGTTGGCTGTCACGTTAATTGTTTCATTCTCCTCAGGAACAGTGACGTTTGCAGTTACGTTCCATGTAATGTTAACAGGCCCTGTCACATTGGCTATCGGGACAGTCATGTTGGCTGTCACATTAACGGGTCCACTTGTATTGGTCCCATTAACAGTTTCAGTAATGTTTGTAGTCACATTATCATCTTCAATTGTTTCAGGCACAGTGGCGGCTTCAGGCGGCTCTGGTATTGCCACAGGCGGCATCTTACATATCCCTATGGTGTTGGGGGTGTCCCGCTCCTCGACGCACTCATTGACTGTGCACCCCCTCACCCTTATGCCGTTGAAACAGTCAGACCATGCTGTGCAGGTCCAGTACGCTTCGCAGTATTCCTCCTCTTCGGGCTCCTCTGGGGGCTCTTCAGGCACATCCTGGGTCTCATTTACCTCTATTATGGTGTCGGCCTCTGTTTCTACAGGTTCGCAGATTATGACCATACCATACGCATTCGTGATGCAGTTGAATGAATATGATTCCTGGTCCCCTGTGTCAGCAGAAGCGAACGGCATAAGCAGGGCTGCCACCATCACCAGAATTATCATCCCCCCTGCGCTAAAAAACGCTCTCATCTGGTAATATCTTGGATGAAAATCTTTTAAGGATAAGCCATAGAAAAGCATATAAAATTTATAAGGAAGTCTTTAGCATGATAGAGCTGCTGATACAATTCCTGTCACTCGCTTCATTCATAGGAGGATTGGTTATAGGGGAGCTGGTCTCCTACAAGGCCTTCGGGAGGCCTAAATCATCCTTCGTCTTCATAATCGACATATTCCTGATAATCTTCATAATATCGGCAATCTACGCCTATGTGGGCTTCTATGCCCAGGGAATCATCTTCTACGTCACTAACTTTGTGGTGGGCATGCTTACCATACTCATAGCCAGGGCAGTTGAATGGAGCCTGGGAATGACCCAGAAGGAGGGAATAAGCACAAACAAGACAATAGATATAATCAGGGTGCTCGCACACCACGGCCTTGACATGGAGGAGATAAAGGGCGCCCTGAAGCAGTTCGGCATGCCCAATAAAGGTGTGGAGAAATACAACCACCTGATAGAGAAGACCGTCCCTGCATATGTCCCCAAGCTGGTCAAGATGGAGAAGACCCTTGAGAGCATAGACAGCAGGGTTCGTAACATAGAGAAAAAAATAAAGGCTTCGAAAGGCTAAGGCTTCTTCAGCTTCTCCAAATCCTTCCTCAAGAGCTGCACCTCTATGGTCAGGTCTTCCACTGACTTTGCCAGGCTCTTGACGAACTGTTCCAGGTTCTCAAGCTTCATCTTTGACATTATTATCCTCCGACAGGCGGGCCTGTTTCCCCGCAGGCTGATTTCCTTGGTATGCTCTTCCAGGAAGGCCATATCCCAAGCAATGGCGGCTGGTAGCTGTCCACCCTGCAGCTCGGCTCCAGGGTGAACCCCTTCACCAGTATGTACCTGGCGCACACATCTGCCTGGTTGTTCCACACCCAGGCAATCTTGCCCGAACCTGAGCTTATCCCATAGGTGTAGAATATATAGTTGTATCCTGGCCTCACAGTGCTGTTCAGGACGCTTCCAAGCATTTCATTAATGTCCTGCTCACTTATCTTGTTAGTGCAAAAGAATAAATTGATTGCCTCGGCCACGGTCAGGTTCAGGTCGTTCTGGTAGGAGCCATATGTGCTGTTCCTGTAGTCCATGGCGCTCTGCAGCATTGCAGCGGCATAGGACGAGTCCTCCCTCGCTATCTGGGACTTCACGTGCTCGTTTCCAAAATATATGGAAAGCACCAGTATGGCTGATATGAACATAGCCAGCATCAGTATGTCTATCAGGCTTGCCTGTGCTTTCTTCCTTCCTGTTTTGCGCCTATCTTCCCACATGGACATCAACCCTCGCGAGGTATTCCCTCCCTTCAGTCGAATTGTAAAGCAGCAGAGGCAGGGAGCTGACAGAGGCTGAGGAGGCGTTCTCTATGCTGCCTATGGAAAGCACCCCAGAACGCTCCAGGTCTGTTATGCTGACCTTCACTCCTGTCCTGCCCTCGAACATGGCAAGTATGCTGCCAGCGTCCTTAAGGCCGGAAAAGAAGATGAATTCCGAGATGGAGCTGGCTGCCCTTTCCCTCTCCACCAGGCCTATCCTCTGGAGCATGTTGGTGTACATCGAGATGGCAGCTGTCATGAAGAGGAATATCATTATGACTGTCAGGAGCGCCGCAGGCAGCTCTTCCCCGAATATGCCTTTCCTACGCCCCATGCAGAGTCACCTTCCCCCCTTCCCTTCTGATTATGACTGCATCCACGTTCATGCTGGTGTCTGTCAGGCTGCTCAGGACAGCCCTTTCTATCCCTTCTATCGTCACATTCCCGTCCCGGAACCCCACAGTGTAGTTCCTGCCAAAACTGTAGTAGATCGAGCAGCCATCGCACAGCCCGTCAGACAGCCTGGCCAGGTCATTGGCTGCGCTGACCTTCTTTCCCTGGTCCATTATGTCCACCTGCATGCTCACGAAGAACATGAGAATGGAGAGCGATGCCACTATGAAGACCAATATCCCTATCTTGGAAGCGAACCAGTCTATCATCAGAACCTGCTGCTCCTTATCATGGCTCTGTTCCTTATCTCTGTTCCGATACCTACACAGGAACCAGGGCCTCACTCAAAGACGAAGGTGTACTCCTTCACCTCGTCGTCCTGGAGCCTGCCGTAGTATATCATGAAGTTGTATGTGCTCCCCCCTGCCAGTGAGACTGTCTCGTTCCTTTTCGGGTCCCCTTCAATCCTTACTGCTGTGATGTTGACCAGGAAGTCAGTCATATTGACCCCATAGGCCTCTTCCGGGAGATACCCTGTCACAGAATCATTGTCCACGTCCATCATGATGCTGAAACCCGCAGGAACCCTCATCTGCACTGTGGTGAATGCCCCGAAATCGCCCGTGCTCTTGAGGGTCTTGACAGTCTGGGCAAAGGTGACCACAGTCTCCTTGAAGTCCTTCTCTGCCTTGAATTGCATGAAGAAGTTCATCTGCCAGAATCCGACCCCCACTATAATGACCAGTATGAGTGATACTATCATCAACCTTATGGGCATGCCTTCCAGGCCTTTCATCATATCCCAGCCTCCACAGAGTTACAACTGATGGTTACAAAGAGAAAAAAGAAACCGAGTGCTTCCCTAACAGGTGCATTGCCTGGTGGCGGAGTTCCAGATGCATCCCATCATCTCGCATGTCTGGCCTGTCTGGTTGGAAGTGATGGTGTCCAGTGTCTGGTTCAGGTCAAATGCGCCGCGTGCGGCCATGCCTGTGAAGGTTGTGGCCACCGAAAAGGCAACGCCGATTACTAGGGCAGCTACCAGTATTATCACTATGTACTTCAATGCAAGACCTTCAATACCTTTCATTTTTCCCCCTTTATCTTTTTGGTGCCGTATTTAAAAGCTTGCCCGTTCTTGGTAGGCTTGCCGCCTTTCCTGGTAAGGCCGTAGTAGACAGCGCCTATCATTATCACGATTGCAGCCACAATGCCAGCTGATGTCCCTGGGTTGGCTATTATGAATCCTGTCAGCCCGCCAATCTCGCCTGTCTCTCCACCAGTGACGTTCTCCGCAGGCTCACCGCCTGGGATGGTGACGTTCTCTGCCGGGATGGTCGGGGTGTACCTGCATGACCTTTCCATGTCAGGCTGCCTCTTCTCTGCGTAGTAGTCAGGGCAGTTGCCTTCGTACTCGCATACCCTTGTCTGTGTGCCTTCAGGCATGCACTCTGACCAGGCTGTGCAGTTGTAGTTCATTATACAGGAGCCTGACGGGCTTCCGCCACCGCCGGTTGCTGCCTGGCCACCGCCGCCTGAGGGTGCTGGAGGTGGTGCAGGGCATTCTATCGAGCATGTCGAGTAGCTCTCCCCGCCGTTGCAGTATCCGTCCCCGCATGTGGCAGTTATGTTGAAGCTGTTGCTGTTCTCGTTGTTGTTGAGGAAGCATTCCATGGAGCCGCTGACCTGGGCATATATGTCTGCTGTGCCGACCCCTGATGCCACCCAGTTGGCTGTGACAGTCGTGGCAGAGTTGGCTGCAAGGGTCCCGCTGTATGAGCCTGTAGCAACCAGTGTGCCGCTGCCGCTCGGGTCACCGTCATAGAAGTCCACATTGAATCCCTGTGCAGCGTAATTGCCCGTGTTGTTCACGCCTGCGGACAGGGTGACAGTTGAGCCTTCCACTGCGCTTGCAGGGAGTGTGACTGCATCCACTATCAGGTCAGGGCCGCTCACGTTGAAAGTGTCGTTCGCGTACACGCTGGGCATCTGGACGCCGTTCACGTCGAAGTAGTCCACCTGTATCCTTGTGCTGTAGTATGTGCATGTGTTGGCAGACGTCACCTGGAACGTCTGTGTTGCGGTGTTCCCGTTGTTTATCTGCGCGGTGAACTGGGGTGAGTTGCTGTTTGCGTTGAGTATGTCGAATGTGCCTGTAGCATTGTAGGCAGCTGTGGTGCCTATATTGTTGAGGTAAGCGTTCACATTGAATGCCTGGCCTATCACCTGCTCCTGAACATCATCCATGGTCAGGCTTATTGCAGGGTTGGGCGGGTTTTGCAGGTTCAGCGCTATGTTCCCGCTGTCGCAGAAGTCGGTCGCATTAGTGCTGTTCGTGGCCCTGATTGTGACAATGTACACGTTCGGGGTGGCTGCTGTCAGCTCCCATGTGTAGGTGTCCCCGCTGAAATCATTCCAGGGCGTGCTGCCGCTGACCAGCGTCAGGGGCGCATAGGATAGTGTCATGTTTACGGTCGGCAGGTTCCACTCAGAGTTCTCGTAGTACACGAATGCGGGGTTGCCGAAGTAATCTGATATGGAAGTGAATGCTATCTGGTTGCAGTCAAGCGCTGCTGCCTGCCCAGTCATGACTACCAAAGCGGCCAGGAATGCAATTCCGAATATCATTGCCTTGTTCATCATACCACTCCTATGCTCCCTGAGCTGTTGTACTCATTGTTGCCTGCTGTGATTGTTATCGTGTAGTTGCCTGCGGATGCCGGGCTAGTGACGTTGAAGTACTGGTAGCTGTTCTGGCCAGGCGTCAGGTTGTAATACTGCTGGCTGTTGCCCACAAGCACGAAGCCGGTCGGGACCGTTATCGTCAC
>DAOVIL010000059.1 GCA_030673725.1 Candidatus Aenigmatarchaeota archaeon
AGGGCGTCCTATACAATATAATAATAAACGGATACCAGGTCGACGGCTGGTATAATGTGATGGAGCCGGGTGAAACAATCGATGTAAGCCACTCATACAGCTTCGGCCAGGGAACCTATAATGTGAGGCTGGAGGCTTCAGCAGACTGCGGCTCATACGACAAGGGGGACACAGGCCATTTCGTGCTTGTGCCTTACTCATGCTACGGCCCCTACGGGAGCGAGGGCCAGGAGTACTGTGATTACGGTTCCAAGACAGTCAGGCTGTGCTCAAACAGCCAGTGGATAACCTCAAGCGTGGAGTACTGCTACTCCTGCGGCGCGAACATATGCGGTGACGGAAACCTGAACTGCGGCGAGACAAAGGAGACATGCTACCAGGACTGGCAGGCACAGGAGAGGACAGCCTGGGATTCTACCCATTGCAGGGCCAAGTACCTGAACGAATACAGGTGTGATGGTGACATGCTCCAGAGGGAATACAGGGAAAACGACTGTGACACTGAATGGAAGGACTACAATGAGTGCGAATACGGGTGCGATTATGACGAGTGCGAGCCTGTATGCGAGGTCTCCATAGAGGCTTTCGATTACAACAGCATGGTCCCCTCAAACCAGATGGGTTATGTGACAGTCTCTGTCAAGAACCTGGGAGAGGACGGAGAGGAAGTGGACATAATACTTTACATGGACGGCTCCAGGAAGTCAGAGAGGACAGTCGAGCTGGACGAGGATGAGACAGCTGACAGGACGATATACTACACAGCATCACCAGGCACACACAGCATGAGGGTGCTGGCCATGTCAGAGTGCGGTGCCGCAGAGGACAGGTATGCAGAGGTCTTCTTCCAGGAAAGGAGCACTTCAGCCATCCAGGAATCAGTCGCCCCAGTGGCTGAAGTGAAGGAAGACACGAAAGTAGTGTTCGGATACGGCTCGCTTGACATGATGGCATTCTCCTCAAAGGTCATCCCCATAGAGATAGAGACCTCAGAGCCCCAGGACTTCGCCCTGTACGTGTCTGGTGTTCCTTCAGACTGGGTGAGCCACGAGAGCGTGAAGCACATAGAGAACAGCGGGAAGATATACGTCTACCTGACAGCAAAGGAAGTGGGCCCCAAGGCCCTGGACATGAAGGTGGTCGCAATGGAGGAGGGCAGGGACTTCACCCACACCATAGACCTTTACGTGGCAGGGGAAGAGCAGAGCACACAGCCGATGCTGCAGGACGGCATCACAGGCAACATCGTAAACATTCCTGCCGCAGCGCTCACCCTTACTGATTCCCCTGTGCTGGCCTTAATAGTGGCGGTCATATTCTTCCTGGCACTCGGGTTCGGCCTGCATCACCTGAAGGAATCAGAGTGGGACGTCCTGGAAGCCAAGTACAGGTCCAACAAGGGCCTGAGAGGCAGGCAGATATAAGAGCTTTCTGCCACATTAACCTTAAAAGATTTAGCACCATAAATTTACATTATGTTAAAACAGCTGGTGCTCATACTGTGCGCCCTTGTGCTTTTAGCGATAGCTGCTTTCCCGGTTCACGCTGTGTCATTATCGGTATCCGGGATACCGGATGTGCAGACCTGCCCCACTGTGATAGGAGGCGAGGACCCGCTCAACAAGTACGACATGCCTGTCTTCATAACCAACGCCCATAGCGCCGGGGACACATACCTTCTTGACCTGCAGCTTCCTGCAGGATGGCACGGCTTCGCTGCACTGGACGGCTCACTCGGTGTGGGTGAGACCAGGCAGGTGGACGCCATCTGGGTGACTGTCCCAAACGTTCCTGCAGGCACGTACCCTGCAAAGCTTCTCGTGGAATCCGGAACAACCCATGACACAGCCGAGGTCCTTTTCAATATAGACGTCCTCTCATGCTATGCGGTTTCTGTCACAGCAGAGCCTTCCTACAAGAAGGCATGCACAGAGACAGACACCTCAGTCTCATACAGCATAAGGATAAAGAACACAGGGAAGGGCTCCGAGACATTCCAGCTGGAGGCCTTCCAGAACGGCCTGAACGTCCCATATGCAAGCTTCTCCCAATCACCTGTCATAGTGCCTGCAGGAGGCGAGAAGGCAGTCACCCTTACGCTCACCCCTCCGCAGGACCTTTCAGGCGTGCAGGCCATCACAGTGGAGGCAAAGTCAGGGATATCCACTGCAAACGCAGAGATCCAGCTGGACATAGGCAGCTGCTTTGGGTTTGACACTTCCGTCACTCCCCAGGAGAGGACCCTCTGCCTCGGGAAGACAGCAACGCTCAGCCTCCTGATAGAGAACAGGGGCGAGACAGACACATTCAGGCTGCTGACCCCAGAGTGGGTGGAGCCTGACACCACTTACATCTCCCTGCCAAATGGCCAGAAGCACAAAGTCACGCTGACGCTCTCCCCTGAGAAGGTTGGAGACCAGCCCCTGGACGTGACAGTCAAGTCAGAGAGGACAGGGCTGTCCGAAAGGATTTCTGCCACAGCCATTGTGGAGAGCTGCAAGGACCTGGCAGTCATAATCTCGCCTGCAGAGAAGAGCGTCTGCTCGAACATGCCGGCATCATTCACTGTCAGCGTCAAGAACATGGGCGCTGTGCAGGACACAGTGGAGCTCACCTCCACAAAGGGGGCCCTGGGACAGAGCAAGGTTGTGCTGGAGCCTGGCGAGACAAAGGATATCAAGCTGGACATGGACACAGAGGGGATAATAGGCGAGGAGCTGATAAAGGTAATAGCCAGGTCAGACGGGGCCTCTGACGAGACCACAGGACGCCTGGTGGTCGAGAACTGCTACTCTGCTGTGCTTTCTATAGAGCCTGCAGAGAGGACGACATGCCCCTGCGGCACCCTGGGCTACTCCATCGTCCTGGAGAATGACGGCAAGCTGAAGGACACATACACCATCAGGTTCGGCAACACAACAGAGACTGCCAGCCTGGAATCGGGTGGGAAGACGGAGTTCGGCTACATGTTCCTCCTGCCCTGCGACATGAAGGGCAAGTATGAGATAAGGGCATCAGTATCCTCAGAGCACACAGAGGGAAGCGCAGCATCCTCCCTGACAGTGAAAGAGTCAGGGACATGCTGGTCAGGCTCCCTGGAAGCTGGCAAGAGCATAGAGGTGGAGGTCTATGGGGCAGCTGTCATGCCGGTAAAGGTGAAGAACACTGGGGATTACCCGGTATCCTACGCGCTCTCGCTTGAAGGGCCGTCCTGGGTCTACATGGAGCCTGATGCGATGTACCTTCAGCCCGGAAGCGATGGGAATGCGTACATATACGCATCACCTCCCCACGGGACAGAATTAGGAGAATACAAGGTGATAATCAGGGCCGACTCTGACCGCTCAACCATAAGCTCTGAGCTGGCCATAAGCGTTGTCGAGGAAGCAGGCGCGGGCACAGGCGACGGGAGCGACGTAACGCTTAACGCTTCATATCAGACAGGCGACAGTGTGACAGGCATGTTCACTGTTGCGGTCCCTGCCTGGAAGACCATACTGGTGGGCCTGATAACCCTCCTGGTCATCACGATACTTGTCGTGAAGTTCGCCGGTTTCGTCAAGATGTAACCCTTTTAAAATTTACTTACAATATTCTGAATGAACCCTGAAAGTATCAACCACAGTGAGCCCATAGAGGAAATATACAAGAGGATAGACTCCTGGTACTACAATGTCTTCGGACTGATATCAGACAGTTTCCACAACATGCTATTCCTAAAACCAGGCACACCCAGCACTATAGACTTCTCCAGGCTTAACAGGGAGGAGAAAGAGCTTGACAGGCACCTTCTGAGGGGGCACATCAACAGGCCTGGCGTGTATACAGGCAACAGGTCATACATGTTCGGCGCAAGCAAGAAGCTCAAGAATCATGTCGGAAAGCTCAGGAGGGAAGGCATCGCGCTGGCAGATTATCTTATACACCAGTCAGAGACGTTCCCTGAGATGGCATTCGAGCAGGGCTCAATGGTGGGGGAGGCACTAGAATGGCTGAGTCTTGTGTTCCCGATGATAAAAAGCAGGAACGGCACTATGAAGGGCACCATAGATAGGGGAGGCTATTTCAGGCCACTTTGTGATGCCGCAGGGGACCTTTTCGAGGTGATGGATGAAATCGCTGAAGAGCATGGATACACCGAGCAGGATGAAGACTTCCATAAAGGGATGGGCATGTTCGGCATGTCAGCCTATGACGGGGAATATGAATATCTCAGACCTGAAGAGCTGTCTGGACCTGAGGAATTGCCTGAACATGGGCCAATCGAGTATGAGGAGAAGCCATTCAGCTTTGAGGAGATAGACGACGGAAGGATGAGCCACAGGAAGATCCGGGACCTCAGGAGGCTTGAGGGGCTGATACTCCTCTCAGAGTTCGGTGAGATAGGCGTGTACAGGGAGATAGAGGAGACATGCGACATCTGGGAGATAGACAAGGAAAGGGTGGACAGGTACATAGAGTTCAGGGCCCATGATTAC
>DAOVIL010000074.1 GCA_030673725.1 Candidatus Aenigmatarchaeota archaeon
AGGTGAAGCCCTCCTCAAACCCCACACCTTCTACAGCAAGGCAGTCCTGCCGCTCCTGAAACACCTGGACATCAGGGGGATAGCCCACATAACAGGGGGCGGCCTGGTGGACAACCTGCCCAGGATATTCCCGAAGGGTCTCTCCACGATGATAGAGAGGTCAAAGCTGCCGTCCCTGCCCATCTTCACGCTCATACAGAAGAAGGGGAACGTCCCTGAGGGGGACATGTACAGGGCATTCAACATGGGGATAGGGCTTGTGCTGATAGTCGGGCAGGCCCAGGCAGACGGGATTGTGTCAACAATAAATAGCTCAGGTCTAAAATCTAACGTAATAGGAAGGATGGTAAAGGGAGATTTCGGGGTGAAGCTGATATGAAAGAGGAGATGCTGAGGGAGCAGCTGCCGTTCACTTTGAGGGGGACAGACTTCCCCATAAAGGATGCCCAGTTCTACGGAGGGAAGGTAAGGGACAACTACACCATAGGCGACAGGAGGGTGATAGTCGTGACGGACAAGGTGTCAGCCTTCGACGTCGTGATAGGCACCATACCCTTCAAGGGCCAGGTCCTCAACCAGATGGCAGAGTTCTGGTTCAAGCAGACCAGGGACATAGTGAAGAACCACATGATAAAGACCATAGACCCCAATGTGATGCTGGTCAGGCAGGCAGACACCCTGTCAGTGGAGATGGTGGTGAGGGCCTACATAACAGGCGTCACCAAGACCTCAGCCTGGTACAACTACGAGCAGGGGGTCAGGGACTTCTGCGGCAACCAGCTCCCAGAGGGTTTAAGGAAGGACCATAAGCTCGGGAAAGTGATACTCACGCCCTCAACCAAGGCAGAGAAGGGGGACCATGATGAGTCTGTCTCTGCGGAAGAGGTAGTCCGAAGGGGCCTGGTCTCTAAGGAGCTGATGGACCAGCTCTCTGAGATAAGCTTCAAGCTCTTTGAAGTGGGCTCCCAGCTTGTCGCCAAGCAGGGCATGATACTGGTGGACACCAAGTACGAGTTCGGCCTGGACAAGGACGGCAACATCATGCTGATAGACGAGATACACACCCCTGACTCCAGCAGGTTCTGGTTCGCCGACACCTACCAGCAGCTCTTCGATGCAGGCCAGGAGCAGAGGAAGATAGACAAGGAATACGTCAGGAAGTGGCTTGCTGACCAGGGCTACAGGGGCGACGGCATGCCCCCGATACTGCCTCCCGCAGTGAAGATAGAGGCAGCCCTCAGGTACATACAGGCTTACGAGAAGATAACAGGACAGAAGTTCACCCCGGTTGTCGGGAACGTCAGCAACAGGATAGGGACGTCCCTGAAGGAGAGCGGTTTCCTATGAACCCCTTCGACAACATCAGCCCCCTGGACACCAGGTACTACCAGAAGGCTGTCACCAAATACCTTTCAGAAGGCAGCAGGATAAGGTACCAGCTGAAGGTTGAGGCAGCCCTGGCCAGGGCATTGGCCAGGAAGAAGATATGCTCCTTCAAGATAGCGGAGGAGATAGCCAGGGCATGCGAGGCAGTAACCCCGGAAGAGGTCTACAAGGAAGAGAAGAAGATAAACCATGACATAAGGGCAGTGGTGAACTGCATCAGGAACAGGATCGACCACAGTTCCAAGCCCTTCGTGCACCTTGGGGCCACGTCCTATGACATAATCTCCACCGCAGAGGCCCTCAGGTTCAAGGACTTCGCCAACAGCCTCCTGATACCCAGCCTTAAGGAGTTCCTGAGGACCCTGATAGACCTGGCTTTGAGGGAGAAGAACACCATCCAGATAGGCAGGACTCACGGAAGGCATGCAGTCCCCATAACCTTCGGGTTCGCGATGGCAGAGTATGTCTCCCGTCTGGGCAGGAGGACACAGATGATAGAGGAGAAGGCCAACGCCATAAGGGGCAAGTTCTCAGGCGCTGTTGGGGCCTACAACTCCATGTCCCTCTTCTTTGAGGACCCGGAGAAGTTCGAGGTCGAGATACTGAGGGAGCTCGGGCTGAAGCCCTCCACCCACTCCACCCAGATAGTCGAGCCTGAGTTCATAGTAGACCTCATGCACGCTGTGGTCAGCACCTTCGGCGTGATAGCCAACCTGGCCGATGATTTGCGCCACCTCCAGAGGAGCGAGATAAACGAGGTGGCAGAGGAGTTCAGGGGGGCCCAGGTGGGCTCGAGCACCATGCCGCACAAGAGGAACCCCTGGCACTTCGAGAACGTCAAGTCCTTCTACAAGGAGTTCATGCCCAGGATGTTCACTGTCTACCTGGACCAGATATCGGAGCACCAGAGGGATTTGTCCAACTCGGCCTCTTCCCGCTTCAATGTGGAGATGCTTGCAGGCTTCCTGTTCGCAGTGGACAGGCTCAACAGGTACGTAAAGAGCCTGATAGTGGACAAGAGGGCCATGAAGAGGAACCTGGACTCCTCCAAGGACATGATTATAGCGGAGCCGCTCTACCTCCTGCTGGCGGCCCACGGCCACAACAACGCGCATGAGGCTGTCAGGAGGGCCACCCTGTACGCCCAGAAGCAGGGCAAGCCCCTGAAGGAGGTCGTCCTGGCCACGCCTGACTTCCAGCAGTTCTTCGACAAGTTCACGAAGGAGCAGATGGCGATAATCAACGACCCTGAGAAGTATATCGGCATATCAGCCAGGAAGACGGAGAATGTCTGCGAGTACTGGGAGAAGTTCTTCAATTAAGAACGCTAAGCCCTGGAGCACCAGATCTAGCTCAAGTTTTTATACCATCCATCCAATATTATCTCAATGATTAGCAAGAAAGTCCTGATTCCTGTAATCATCCTCATTATAATAGGGGGGGTGGCTGGCTATTTCTACTTCAAGATAGCAGGACCTCCTGCAATCGCTGCCCAATTAGTGGTCGATACAGGGGTAGTGGAGATGAAGGCAGGGGACACCTGGGAGACAGTGGCGACAGGCCAGGTGCTCACGCAGGCAGACACCATCAGGACAGCGCCGGATGCCAGGGCATCCATCATATTCTTCGGATCCAGCATAATCAGGCTTGACGGGGGCACAGAGGTCACCATAAAGGACCTGATACTGGACAGGGCCAACACAAAGGTCACCATAGAGCAGGCCTCAGGAAGGACCTGGAGCAAGGTGCTCAAACTCAGCGGGATAGAGGAATACAGTGTCCAGACCCCCACGACAGTGGCTTCTGTCAGGGGGACAGCCTTCGGGTTCTATCTGGGGGATGACGGCATGATATACATTAAGCTGCTGGAGGGCAGCCTTAATGCTTACACCTACTCGATGGAGACCGGCCAGCTGGTTAAGATAGATGAGGCTGACATAACGGCAGGCCAGATGATAACAGTCGACCTTGACCTTGGGATATCTATCGGAGACCTGGCGGGGGATGATTGGGTGACAGAGAACACAGTGAAGGATGATGCCTTCCTGGAGCAGCAGCTCGAGGACATACTGAACAGGATGTCCGACGTCATAGCGATGGGCAAGGCCCAGTACGGCGTGACAGACCAGGAGATAGAGGACAGCGTGAGATGCTGGCTGAAGGGCGAGTGCGAGATACCACCCGAGATGCCCCAGTGGGTAATCGACATAGCGATAAGAAACTGATATGCTCCATAAATTCCTGAGACACAGGCTTCTTGCAGGAATAACCGTCTCCTTGGTAGTCTTTGCTGTCCTCTCCTCCCTCTACCTCTCAGGCTTCCTCCATACCTGGCACCTCAGGACCAGCGACTCCCTCTATCAGGTGGGAAGGCCCCTCAGCGAGATAGCGATAGTTGCCATAGACGACAGGTCCCTGCAGGAGATAGGCAGGTGGCCCTGGGACAGGAGGCAGTTCGCTGACGCCATCACCCTCCTGAAGGCTGCCAAGGTGGTCGGGATAGACGTTTCCTTCTTTGAACCATCTGATGACGACCAGCTTCTCCAGGACGCGATAAGCTCTGAAGGGAACGTTGTCCTTGCAGCGGAATACAGCACCTTCTCCAGGAAGGACGG
>DAOVIL010000041.1 GCA_030673725.1 Candidatus Aenigmatarchaeota archaeon
GCCATGAAGGACTTGATTCCCATATATAGTATGGGCAGTGTGAAGGACACCAGCGGGAACAGCACGATTGACAACACGATGACGCCCAGCCCTCCCGCAACAGTCAGGCATATCGCTTCCTGTGCCTGGCCCTTCAGCAGGAACCTGTGGCCTGGAAGGACGGACAGTGCAGTATCCCCTTCGGGGGCGCCTATGAAGACAGACGGTATGAAGTTCAGGAATGTGTTGGAGATTGCCATGGATGTGATGAACACAGCTATCGCATGCGGCGTGAAGAACAGCAGGAGTGAAGCTGTGGAGGCGAGCAGGATAGCGGAGACTGTGTTCGGGTGCACCCCAGGTATCAGGCCTGTGATGGTGCCTCCCACCACACCCAGACACGCCATCAATATGATGTCAATCATACCCGAGCCTGTCAGCCAGTATCTCCACGCTTCCCTTGTAAAACCCAACCTTTCCGAATGCGCATATGTTGTCCCCTACCTTCAGAGAGTATGGGTTTCCAGCCATTCCCCTTGCAGTGCTGTTGAACACCACCACGCTGATCATCCCTGTGCTGTCAGTCAGCCTGAAGAAGAGGTGGTTGCTCTTGGAGACATGCCTGTATGTCACATTCCCGCATACCTTTGCAGTCACGCCTGTCATATCTCCTGTCACGCTGCCTATCTCCAGTGTAGTCTCTGACACATACCCTGAAACCAGGAATATTGAGAGCAGCCCCAGCAGTGAGCAGCTAAGGGAGAGCTTCAGGAGCCCTGATTCCTCCATGCTAGATGCTTGGCTTAACCCCAGATATCAGTGACGTTGAATCTAAATCAACCTGCACGTTTATTTCACGCTCCAGGTGAAATGAAGGGGCGTTACGTCACATGAACTTCACCCCCTCCCTTCCTATGGAGAAGTCCGCATGATACTGATATGAATTTCACATGAAGACACCTTTACTTCATGTGGAACACCCGTTAACTTCATGTCCAGCTTCAGAACCCTTCACGTCCTGGAATGAAGCAGATATTAACAAGAATGAAGGTAATACTAGTTCACGACAGCCTCAGCAGGCCCATTGGCTGAAGCGAAGTTGAGCCTGCCTCCGCATCCGCAGCTGCCCATTAAGGGCATCCTCGGGTAATGCTTGCTGCATTTGGAGCACAGGAAGCCTGTCATCTCATCCCTCTTGATTTCCTTCAGTATTTTGGGCTCTGCAGCCTCAATCCTGCCCTGCCTCAGTATGTCCAGCAGCCCGGTTTGCTTGCCCCCGCCCATGAGCTCTGACTTCGTGATGCCCATTGCGCCGAATATCCTCTCCAGAGGGGCCATGAGCTGGTTGTCTATATAATAAGACGCGTCTATCTGCAGGCCCTTCTCCTTGATGTATGAGGGGTCCTCTGCCCTCTTGCTCAGCATCTCCTTGCCCTTCACTATGACATACTCTATCCTGTCCCCCACGCCAGGGGCGTCTGCAGGGCTCCTGGCCCTCATCTTGGTCACGAGCTCTATGTGGGGCTGGATGCCCTTGTAATACTTGGGCGCCTTTGTCATGGTCTTGGTGATTATCAGCTTGCTGATGTCTATCTTGTTGGCCAGCAGGTCGTCTATCACAGCCTTGAAGTACTTCACAGCACCCTTCACGTCCTCTTTCTTCAGTATGGTCTCTATGACAACATTCAGGGTCTCACCCACCAGCTTGCACCAGTCCCTCCTGACAGTCTCTATGCCCTTCATCTCCATGCTTTCCTTCCAGCCATCCTTGGTCCTCTCGAACTTCCAGGCAGCATACCTCTTCTTGGTGAGCGGCAGGAACCGCTTGAATATCTTCTCGAACTCCAGCTCCATTGAGCCCAGCAGGTTGCTGGTTATGTACTTGGCTATCTTGTCTGATATCCTGCCCATCTCGTCCATGTCTTCCATGCCCTCCAGCTTGGCGAACACAGAATCAGTGTCACCATACACTATCGTGTAGCCGTACTTCTTCTCCACCACGTCTTTGGTGCTGTGTATGGTCTCCCTTCCTACTGAGGTGATGGAGTTGGCTATGTCCAGGTCGAACAGCTTGGACCTCGCATACCCGAAGTAGCCGTACATGGCATTGGCCATTATCTTCAGCGCCCACTGCTTGGCGTACAGCTCCCTGGACTTGCTCTCGCCTTTCACACCCTTCATGGCCTTCTTCACAGCGTCCCTCTCGCTCATGAGGTTCTCCAGCAACCCTGGCACTATTCCCTTCTTCTTGTCAGTCTTCAGGAACCTGGCGCCTGAGGGAGTCACTATGAGGTCCTCTTTCTTCACTCCAGCCTCTTCCTCCTGGTCTGGCATTACCTTTGTGGTGGGGCATATGTTGAACGACCTGATGATGGTCGGGTACATGGACTTGAAGTCAAGCACGACCACAGAGGAGTGCAGCCCCTTTATGGGCTCCAGCACAGCGCCCCCGCCAAGCTCCTCCTTCCTTCCAAGCCCCCTTTTGACAGCAGTCGCATCATCAGGCCTGCATGGAAAGACATACCCCTTCCTGTTGAACTCCCTGAGCATGTAGTTCTCTATCCTTGTGGTCTCGCCTGAATCCAGTGTGTCCTGGAGGAGGGCCCCTGACACCCTGGAGAGAGCCTTGTACTTGTCAGCCAGCTTCATCTTGAGCACCAGGTCCATCGCCAGCCTGGAGTCCTTCCTGCAGTACTCTGCCAGCTTCCTGAACTCCTCGTCGCTTCCCTTCCAGAACTTCTCTATCTCAGAGTGCTTCACATCCACCTTCTGCTCCTTCAGCAGGGCATTGGCCACGAAGTTCAGGCTGTACCTCTGGAGCGAGAAGTCCTTCTTTATTATAGCGAACGAGTCCAGGACGATTCTTCCTGTCAGGTTGACCCTTGAGATATTCCCTATCTTCCTGTGCGATGTCCTCTTCTGCAGGCACCTCCCCAGCAATGGCTTCACATCAAGCTTGTACATCCTGTCCAGTATGAAAGGGAAGTCGAAGTTGTTGCAGTTGTAGCCTGTCATGATGTCTGGGTCATACCTCCTGACTATCTTCACGAACTCCTCCAGCATCTCGCTCTCTGAGTCGAATGACGTGACGCCGTCCCCCTTCCTCGTGCTCAGCACCATGGAATCCTTGCCCTCGAATTTGTGGCTGAACACAATTGAAACCATTATGACTGGATCCCTCCTCGGCTCAGGCAGCATGCCTGTGGACGATGTGCACTCGAGGTCGAATGCCAGGTGCTTCAGGTCAGCGTTCCCCTCCTTCTCTATCGGGACCAGCTTCTTCACAGTGAACTTCTTGTCGGCCTGGACGGTCTCAGTGTTGGCGAACTCGTCGCCCTCTGTCCTGACCCATCCTATCCCTTTCAGGTTCATGTCAGCCATGACCCTGTACTTGAACAGTATGTCTGCCTCGTAAACCACCATCCCTGCAGCCCTCAGCTTCTCCCTCAGGTCAGGCGTCTTCGCCGGGTTCCTGGTGGTTATCTTGAACACCTTCTGGGGCTTATGGTGGCCCACGATGTTCCTCTCCACCTGCTCTATCCCCATTACCTCTGGCTCGCCTTCCAGCGCTTCCCGCACATTGTCGCCTGCCGCATAGAAGTAGGGCTTGAACCCCTCATAGAAGACACACACAGATTCCCCTTTCTCTGTCTTCCCGAAGAACCTTACAATTGGCTTGTCATTCAGGTTCACGTAATCGACATCAAGTATCTGGAATTCCATAGCCATCGACCCTTTAGATTGGGTTCTAAACAATAAATAGACTGTACCGAATGAATAATATAGGATATAATACAACTGATTGACATGAAGATAAACCCGAAGCAGATGGAGAAGATGGCCAAGAAGATGGGCATGAAGATGGACGAGATAGAGGCAGAGCAGGTCATAATCAAGACCCCTGACAAGGACCTCGTCATCAACAACCCCTCTGTCTCCAAGGTGAACATGATGGGCCAGGAGACCTTCCAGATATCGGGCGAGGTCACAGAGAAGAGCCATAAGCCCTACACAGAGAACGATGTGACGATGGTGATGGAACAGGCAGACTGCACAAGAGAGTTCGCAGAAGCGGCACTGGAAGACACGAAAGGCGACATAGCAGAGGCCATACTCAAGCTGAAAGAGTGAAGCTACTGGTGACTTTCTATTATTTCAGAGACTGATTTACCAATATAATTAATTTTCTCTTCTGGTTTAATTTTTAAATATTCCAAGCTAAGCCTTTCAAGCTCTTTACCACATTTTTCACCAAAGAGCTCTATCACTTTATCAACCCTTTTAATCAAATCAGTACTCATAGAATCGTTTAAGGACTCAACTGTTTGCGTCCCCATCTGGGTTAAGGTCGCAAGTTTAGTGGAAGAGTCATCGGTCTCCTTTATGAGACCACCCTTCTTCATGTCTGAAATTCCATCCATAACGTCAAAACTAAATGGTCCAAATTTATGTATGAAAAAATCGCTTTTGTTAAAGAGTTTATTTGACACAAGAGAATTACACTCGAATGAAAAATGTTCTAAGAAGAACATTATCTTCATCAACTTAAGCCTACCACCATAAAGCCCCTTCTTGACGAGCCGGTTAATCACAAAAAGCATTTTATGCTCGGTGCCGGTAATTTTTGACATATCCATATATATTTAACAGGGGAATGTTATTTATCCTTTCCTGTCCCCCCTTTCGACTATAAACTCTTTGGCTATCTTCACTATCTCATCTAGAGCATAGTTGTTAAACGCCTTACCATCTGGGTTAACTGGCATGGCCACAAACTTAAATCTGTCCCTTCTTGACTCCTCGATGACGAAAGGGGCAATTCTCTGGTATCCATCAACGAGCTGTCTTGCATATTTCAGGTCTGAATGGACCACAGGAAAAAGTAAGAGACCAAGATGGCGACAATGGTCACCATATCGGGCACATGTCATAGTATTGCTCTCAAATCCCTGGATGTAGTCCACTATGTTACCGGTGCTAAGAATCCTTTTTATCTCGATGCATCCTATGTCCTTTCCCTTCCACTTCACCTCGAAACGGACATCGCTCGGGCCTCCACTCAAATCCGGCTTGGCGTAAATCTTGGCTCTGTGGAGAGCAAATGCCACAATTATGTTTGTTACATTGCCTGTGTAAAATTGCTTCCTTATAGTGTCTTTCCTTTCAGATTGTCTGGCGGCCACGTAGCCTTTACAAAAATGAAGGCCCTTATAGGCGGGCCGTTTCATTATGGTTGAAACCCCCCTAACAATGTCCCTCTCATTGTATGGTACCTCAAGGTTCTCCTCCCAGCTAGATGGGTCTACTAATGAGAGGGAAAACAGCCTGTTGATGTCATTCATTTCCATTCCCTTCAAACTGTTGGGCAGAGACCGTACAGATATGGCCATCGGTTGATAATGGGGCAGAAACAATTTAAACTGTTGCTATCGGTTAAGCTACTTAAGGGGCGTCCCTAACTTGTTGAGGTCTTCGCCCAGCAGGAAGCGCATTATGACATCAGCCAGCTGGTCCACCCTGACCCTTACCTGGTCCATAGTATCACGGTCCCTGATGGTGACATCCCTGTTCTTCTTGGATTCGTAATCAATCGTTATCCCAAGGGCCACACCTATCTCGTCTATCCTCCTGTACCGCCTTCCTATCGAGCCGCCCTCGTCATAGAAGACTGTGAAACCGCTGTCCCGCAGCTGCTTCTGCACGTCCCTTGCCAGTCCTGCAAGCCCGTCCTTCTTCACAAGCGGGAATATGCCGGCGTCATACGGTGACACCCTTCTCGGGAACTTCAGCACAGCCCTCTCCTTCTCTTCTGTGTAAGCGAACTCCCGCAAAGCGTCCAAGTTTCTCTCCGAACCGAAGCCCAGCTCCAATACCTGCGGGAAAAAGCCCTTGCCGTCTATGTTGACA
>DAOVIL010000081.1 GCA_030673725.1 Candidatus Aenigmatarchaeota archaeon
CGAGCTCAAGCCCATCCTCCACATGGGGGGAAAGGTCTTCAGGGCCATGGGAAAAGAGATAATACTGGAAAGAAAAGGCTGATCATTCCCTTGACTTTATCAGGTTGTAGGCAGACTCTGCGGCTATGGCTCCATCCCCTACTGCTGTGGCAATCTTCTTGGAGGGGCCATCTGTACAATCGCCTGCAGCGAAGAAGCCCTCCACGTTGGTCTTCATCTCCCTGTCGACTTTGATAAAACCTCTCTCATTGGACCCGACTCCCACCAGCTTTGCCAGCTCTGCTGTCGGTATCGTCCCGATTGCGACGAATATGCCGTCCACATTTACTTCCTTCTTCTCCTGGGTCTTGACGTTCTGCAGGACTGCAGAAGTGACCATCTTGTCTCCCTTTATCTCCTTCAGGACAGTGTCCCACTCGAACTTGACGCCTGACTTCTTGATCTGACCTCTCAGGGCTTCCACTGCCCTGAGCTCGTCCCTTCTGTGGACAATAGTAGTGTCAGCGCCTACCTGCTGGAGGAGTATGGCTGCTGTGACAGCAGTGTCCCCGCCGCCTATCACCAGGACCTTCTTGCCCCTGAACAGGGGAGCGTCACAGGATGCGCAGTAGGAGACACCTTTCCCTGCGAAGTCTGACTCACCAGGCACCATCGCCTTCCTGTGCCTGGCGCCGGTCGCCATTATGATGGTCTTGGCCTCATAGCTCCCTTTCTCTGTCTTCACTGTGAAGCTTCCGTTCTTCTTCTCTATGCCTGCAGCCTTGTCATTCTTCACCTCTATCCCCATCCCCTTGGCCTGGTCCCTCATCTTCTTCATGAGCTCTATGCCTGAGATGCTGGGGATGCTCGGCCAGTCATCTATTATTATGGCTTCCTCTGTCTGGGAGAGGGAAGTGGGGTCTATCAGCATCAGTGTCTTCAGGTTCCTCCTGTGGCTGAATATGGCTGCAGTGACACCTGCAGGACCCCCTCCTATGACTACAGCATCGTACATAGAATATAATTAATCGGCAAAGTGCTTATAAAGGAGAATCCGGCTTCAGTCAATTGTCGAAGGGCAATCAGATAGGGGAGATTATTGGAAGAGATTTCCGATTAACTATAAAAAGCATGGCGACTATTACAGTTATATAAAATCCTGAGGAGGAGAGTTTATGGCAGAAAAACATCTTTTTACGTCAGAATCGGTGACCGAAGGGCATCCGGACAAGATTTGCGACCAGGTTTCTGACGCTATCCTTGACGAGATATTCAGGAAGGACCCTGACGGAAGGGTGGCTGTCGAATGCCTTGCGACCACAGGAATGATGCTGGTAGCAGGTGAAGTGACGACGACATGCTACGTTGACGTGCAGAACGTCGTCAGGGAGGTTCTCAAGGACATAGGCTATGACAAGCCTGAATACGGCTTCTGCTACAAGGACATCGGTGTCATAACATCCATACACGAGCAGAGCCCTGACATATCGATAGGCGTGTCAGAGGGCCAGGGAGCGTTCCAGGAGCAGGGTGCAGGCGACCAGGGCCTGATGTTCGGGTTCGCCACTAACGAGACCCCTGAGTTCATGCCCCTTCCGATAGTGCTGGCGCACAAGCTCACAAAAAAGCTGGCAGAGGTCAGGAAGAACGGGACACTGCAATGGCTCAGGCCTGACGGAAAGTCCCAGGTGACCGTGGAGTATGAGAACGGGAAGCCCAAAAGGATAGACTCTGTGGTCATATCAGCGCACCATGACGAGAAGGTGGGCAGGCAGCAGATAGAGGAAGACATCAAAAGGGAAGTGATAAGCCCCATCTGCATGAACTGGGTGGACTCCAGCACAAAGTACTACATAAACGCAACAGGCTCATTCACGATGGGAGGCCCGCCTGCTGACACTGGACTGACAGGCAGGAAGATAATAGTGGACACCTATGGTGGCCACGGTTCGCACGGAGGAGGCTGCTTCTCTGGGAAGGACCCCTCAAAGGTGGACAGGTCTGCCAGCTACATGGCCCGTTACATAGCCAAGAACATAGTGGCTGCCAACCTGGCAGACAAGTGCGAGGTGCAGCTGGCCTACTGCATAGGCGTGGCTGACCCCGTGTCTGTCCTGGTGAACACCTACGGGACCAACAGGATACCAGAAGAGAAGATAGTGGGGCTTATCAGGAAGCACTTCCCGCTGAAGCCCAAGCAGATAATAGAGCACCTGAGGCTCAGGAGGCCGATATACAGGAAGACAGCAACATACGGCCACTTCGGAAGGGACGACCCTGACTTCACCTGGGAGCAGACAGACAAGGTGTCTGAGCTGAAGAAGAACGCCGAGGTGGGGAAGGTCAACATACCGATAAAATACGAGACCCCGCCCGAAGGGAACAGGGGAGAGTCTGGGGTCCATTTCTAGGATTACCAGACAAGTAGCCTTACTTCCACGTCATTGCCGGTGTCTTCCATCATACCCCATCTTCTCATTACCCTCACGCTGGTGGCGTTGGGGGGTGTCTTCCCGTATTCTGTAAGGGTTCCGCTCTCGTTTATGTATATCCTGAAATCCATGTTCAGGTCCAGGCTGTCACTGAAGGCGCCGTAGCCTGTGCCTGTCATGGTGTCTATCTGGGTCTGGGAGAACATCCTCTGGTGCTCCTCTGCCCAGGGGGCTGTCTTGTTGAGCTGGGTCAGGGTGAGGCTGCTGGTGCACCTCATCGCAACTGACTGGTTGCTGTATCTCATCTTGAAATAGTTGTAGCCTGCTGACACATCAGCCTTCCAGTAGACCACATCGCCTGATATGTAGCAGGGAAGGCTGCTGCTTCCTGAGTATATCCTTGTCGTGTTCTTTCCATATGGCCAGGTGTAGTTGAAGAAGAAGACCTGGTCAGTGGCAGAGCCGGGAGAATTGAACCTGATGGGCACGTCATACACGTCAACCTTTATCTCATCCAGTATCTGGTCTGCCACATAACCTGAAACATCCTCAAGCATGCCATCCACTGGCGGGAATGCAGCAGAATAGTAGGAGAAGGAGATGGCGACGAATACCAGGAACACCCCTATGCCAATGGCCCAATCAACGCTTACAAGGCCCCTCCTCATGCTTTATTCTTGTTTTCGCTGGTTAAAAACTGGAGCTTCATCCAGAGGAGCCAGACACCAAGGACTATCGCTGTCAGTCCGAGCTGCCACCAGACGTCATGGAGCACCTGCGCAGCCTCCATCCCCCAGGCCTGCTGCGCATAGACTGCGGAGAGTATCCTGAGCAGGTTCCCGGCCCAGATGATGGGGATGCCTACAAGCAGCCCGATAAGCCTCTTCTTCAGGGCCACTGCAGGGACAGCGAACATCAGTCCGAACAGGAAGAGCATGGACTTCCAGCCTGTGCAGTCAGCTGTTATCATGAACGAGAAGCCGCTTGCGCCAAGGGTGTTCACCCCTACCAGTGTGCCCTGCTGGACGATCTGGTTCCCGAGCGCTTCCAGAAGCCATGCAGAATTGCCTGCCACCGCGAGCTGCATGGCCGTGAGGTCTATCGCGAACGCTATTATTATATACAAAGGGACTGACAGTATCCCCAGCCTTCCCAGGAACTGAAGGAGCTTCCACTGCCTCTGCTGGAAGGGGTTCAGGGATATATTCATCTCAGGCTCCTGTTTATAACTATCCCGACCGAATTAATATACAATGAGGCC
>DAOVIL010000102.1 GCA_030673725.1 Candidatus Aenigmatarchaeota archaeon
CGACATGGTGATAGTGGACCAGTTCGTTGACTGGTCAAATGACGTTCACTGATTCTATGTCAGGGGCAAGTTCTACCATGTAGGGATGGCAGAGCCTTTCTGCCCCGAGATGAGGAAGCTGCTTACGGATACTGCAAAGTCCCTTGGTGTCCCTGTGCACGAGAAAGGGACATATCTCAGGATTGAGGGCCCGCAGTTCTCGACAAAGGCTGCGTCCAGCATGTACAAGCAGTTCGCTGACCTGATAGGCATGACAGGCGTTCCTGAGGCCATCCTTTCAAGGGAGAAGGAGATGTGCTTCGCCATCATAGCGACTGTGACTGACTACGATTCCTGGATAGGAAGGGGCGCATCATTCGAGGAGATAAAGGGCGTTATGGCAAGGAACCTGGAGAACACCAGGAAGGTCCTGCAGGCTGCCGTGGAGAAGGTGCCTAAAGAGAGGGACTGCATCTGCAAGGACGCGCTCAGGGGCGCTGAGGCTTAAGCCTGATTTTCAGAATCTGCTATTATCGGGTTCACGAATTCGAATTTCTCGACATCTACCAGTCCCTTGTCAGTCAGCTTGAGCTTTGGTATGACAGGCAGGGCCAGGAACGACATCTCCATGAAAGGCGCTACGAGCTTGCACCCGAGGTTCTGGGCAGCTGAGTTAAGGGTTTTCATCTTATCGTCAACGTGCTCCACTGTCTCCCTGGACATCAGGCCTGCTATAGGAAGCTCCAGGCTTTCCACAATATGGTTGTCCTTCACTACGACCATGCCGCCGCCCATCTTCTCCAGGGTGTTCACTGCATACGCCATGTCGACGTAGTTGGCTCCCACGCATATTATGTTATGGGAATCATGCGCCACTGTTGATGCCAGGGCGCCTCCCCTCAGGCAGAATCCCTTCACGAAGGTTTTCCCTATGTTGCCTGTCCTCTTGTGGCGCTCCACCACTACGAGCGGGAGGATGTCATTCTCAATGTCCGGCTGCAGCTGGCCGAGCCTGCATTCCAGCTCAGCTTCTGTCTTTCCGTTGGGCACGTCTATCACCCTGACCTTTGATTTCTTCTCTGCCGAGACCTTGAAGCTCACAGGCCCGAAGGGCTGGACCTTGACTGAGGATTTTATCTTTTCTGTCGGGGGGAATGGGTTTGTCTCGAACAGCGGTTTCCCGTCCTTTGCCACGAGCTTGCCGTCAGCGAACACTGCCAAAACCTCAAAATCCCTCATGTCCTTTACCACGACCATGTCAGCTATGTATCCCGGTGCAATGGCCCCTATGTCCTTCAGGTTGAAATACCTGGCCGGGTTTATGGTGACCATCCTGACAGCGCTCGCAGGGTCTGCCCCCAAGGCCACCGCCTTTTTCAGCAGCCTGTCGATATGGCCTTCCTTCAGCATGTCTCCAGGATGCAGGTCGTCAGAGACCAGCATGCAGTTCGGCTCTGTCCTTATGTTGACTATGTTTATCAGGCTGTTCATGTTCTTCATGACAGAGCCCTCCCTTATCATTATCCTCATGCCGAGCTTCATCTTTTCTGAGGCCTCGTCGCTCTGTGTGCACTCATGGTCCGACTGCGTTCCGGCCTTCACGTATTTGCAGAGGTTTGGGCCTGTCAGTCCGGGGGAGTGGCCGTCCACTATCTTTCCTGCATCCTTCGCTGCCTTTATCTTGGACAGGAGCTGCGGGTCACCTGACACCACGCCCGGGAAGTTCATTACTTCCCCCAGGCCGACGCAGCTGGGCCTCTGGAGCAGCTTCCTTATGTCATCCACATTCATAACAGATCCTGAAGTCTCGAAGTTGGTTGAAGGGACGCATGACGGGGCAGTGAAGAAGAGCTTCATGGGGCTTGCCTCAGAGTCCTTCAGCATGAAATCTATCCCCTCTATACCAGAGACATTGGCTATCTCATGGGGATCCGTCACAACAGCAGTGGTGCCATGGGGCAACACTGTCCTGGCAAAATGGGACGGGCTTACCATGGAGCTTTCTATATGTATGTGGGCGTCGATAAAACCAGGCAGTATGAAGTATTCCGAGAAATCATATGTCTCATCAGCCTTCAGGTTCTTTCCTATGCAGGAAACCCTGTCCTTCTCTATCACGACTTCTCCCTTCTCTATGTTTCCTGTGAAGACGTTCAGTACCTTTCCCCTTACTACAATCATTGTCAATCACGTGAATATAGATGGTAGGCCACCGCGATTTGAAGCGATTCCACGAAACTGGTTGTCCGCATCCCGTCCTCCACCCTGCGACCCTATAAGCATTATATACACAGTTTAGAGCTGCTGCATTCCTGCCCTGACTCGGTTCGCCATACACACAATCCAACAGGACAGGGCTTCTCAGTCAAGGACATGGGCCAGTCAAATGGTTTCACCCCGCGTCGCGGCTTCAGCTCCGCTAAAGACCATTCGCGATTACAGGTGCGGCCTAAACACCCAGCCTAGCCTACCAAAAAATAATTAGATGGGTGCTTTTTAAAGCCGAATGGAGCCCTTTCACATCAGTTTTTTGGCTATCAGAAGCAGCCTGGGCTTCTTTATCAGGAGTGCGGCGAGCTTGCCGAAGTTGGCGCCCTTTGAGATGCTCTTTATGTCATCCTCGTCCAGGTACTCTATCAGCCAGTTCAGGTCCTTGTTTGACATGGACTCCAGGACGTGCCTGAGCTTGAGTATCTTGGTTAGGCGGTTGCCCCTCTTCTCCCACCATCGCTCATTGTATCTGCTGAGGAACTTCTCTGAGAAGTCGCCTGCTTTTGCAGCTTCCAGTATCATCTCTCCTGCCAGGGTGCCTCCTATGTAAGCCTCAGCTATGCCGCCGCCGTGTATGGGGTTCACCTGGTGCGCTGCGTCTCCAACTACTATCAGGTTGTCACCTACCATGTTCTTAAGGAGATGACCGACAGGCACTGCCCCTGCATTCACTTCAATTATGGAGCCGTCCTTTAGGTATGGGAGACTCTTCACGAATTCCTCCAGGTACTCTATCGCGAGCTTCTTTGACCAGGGCTTCCTGACCCCCA
>DAOVIL010000051.1 GCA_030673725.1 Candidatus Aenigmatarchaeota archaeon
CATTCTCCCTGCCTGCAGGCCAGCACGACTGGCTGTTCAACACCCTTGCGCTCAGCGGGGGCACCAGCCTCCAGGTCTGGAGGTGGTTCACGAGCATGTTCATGCACGCAAGCGCTTCCCACCTCTTCTTCAATATGCTTGGATTGTACTTCTTCGGGAAGATACTGGAAAAGGAGGCAAAGCCGCAATGGTTCCTGGCCATATTCTTCGTGGGAGGCCTATTGGGCAACTTGGCGTTCATAATGACCAGCCCGCATATGGTAGTGGGTGCCTCAGGCGCGATGTTCGGGCTTCTTGGGGCTGCGATGCTCCTGAACCCGCTCAAGAAGGTGCACATCTACATCTTCCCCCTTCCCCTGGGCATAGTGTCGGTCATGTTCGTGATAATGGAGACCTTCGTCATCTACTTCCAGCCTGCTGACTTCGCCAATGTAGCCACGGTGGCCCATATAGGCGGCCTGATGGCAGGCGCCATATTCGCGTTCTTCTTCGACGCCAAGAAGTCGATGAAAGGCCTGGCTGTGCTGATAGTATGCGGCCTGCTGCTGGTCTTCCTTGGCCCAATCTTCGGCATGATAGCAGCCATAGGCGGCCTCATACTGAGCTTCCTGGAGGCAATAATAGGATTCTTCCTGTACGGTTTGGCCAAGGTGATAGGCCTCTTCCTCTGGGCGTAGGCTTATATTTTTTCAGCCCCAATAATAAAGCATGAAGATAGATTACCTGGCCAATCCGCTCGCCATAGTGAAGCTGTTCAAGATTCCCTACGCTGGTGGGGAGTACCATCTCCATGGCAGGATACGCGGGATAATCGAAGAGGGATTCGATGAAGTGGGCTGGTTCGAGATCGATGTGAGATACCCGCCATTCATAGAGGGAAGCGAGCACTCTCCCAGGATGGGCGGAAACCTGAATAACTACCGTGAACTGAAGAAAACGTTCCCCAACCTGGCGGAAGCCGAAGGCAGGTTGAGAGACTGGTGCAAGGGACCTGACACATGCCTAGATATTATCGAGCTGGGCGAAGAGGAAATCGAGAGGCTCAACTGGCCCAATGGCAGGCCAAAGCTGGTTGCATAGCTACTTCTAACCCAAACCAAAACATAGAAACAGAAAATAAAAAAGAAAGAATGAGGGCTTACGCCCCCATCATTACTGGAATGCCGAGTTCTTCCGTGTAGTCCCGCTTGATGGGCGCTTCGTTGGGCACAGGACCCAGTATGTAAGGGGACTTGACACCGGTCACAATCGTTATGACCTGTATCTTGCCCCTGAAGTTGGGGTCTATCCTGCTTCCCCAGATTATCTGCGCCTCTGGGTCAAGCTGCTTGGAGACATACTCGCCTATCAGGTTCACCTCGTCCAGCTTCAGGTCAGGGCCGCCAGTCACATGTATGAGCGCGCCTGTCCCGCCCTCATAGTTGACTTCCAGAAGCGGGTTCGTCATAGCCTTTGTAACCGCCTCTTCTGCCCTGTTCTTGGTGTCAGATTCGCCGAAGCCCACAGATGCCACACCGCCTGAATGCATTACCGCCTTCACGTCGGCGTAGTCCAGGTTCACCAGAGACGGCTGGGAGATTGTTTCGGTCACGCCTTTTATTATAGTCGCTATCAGGTTGTCAGCCACACCGAAAGCCTGCTGCAGCGGAAGGTCGCCTGCCACCTTCAGCAGCTTGTCGTTCTCGATCACTATAACAGTGTCGCACACCTGCCTCAGCTGGTAGAGCCCGTCCTCTGCCCTGCCTATCCTGGCACCCTCTATCTTGAACGGCATCGTAGTGCACCCAATCACGATGGCTCCTATCTCCTTGGCTAACTTCGCTATAACAGGCCCTGCGCCTGTCCCTGTCCCTCCGCCAAGGCCTGAGACAAGATACAGCATGTCGCAGCCGTCGAGCACCTTCTTCAGGTCCTTTTCGTTCTCCTCAGCTGCCTTCCTTCCTGTCTCAGGGTAGCCGCCTGCACCGAGTCCTTTTGTGGTCTCCTTTCCGATAAGCACCCTTTTGTCTGACCTGCTTACCCTCAGGTGCTTGACGTCTGTGTTGATGGTTATTGTCTGGGCGCCATTTATCCCGATGTCGTGCAGCCTGGTGACGCAGTTGTTTCCTGCGCCTCCGACACCCACAACCATTATTTTGGCTTCCTTCACGTCAAGACCGAAGTCCTCAGGGGCTGGCAAATTCTGTGTGTTCTCTATTGGGGCCTGGGTTGGCTGTTCCACAGGTTCACCTGCCATCTCGTTCCTTTCAAATGCCTTTTGCACCAGAGATTCCATACCTACCCTCCTTTATTCGATAGTGACCGTCAGCGGGTAGGACATGTTTACTGCGTTATATGTTTTCCAATATCCAAACCCTTATTAAGCACGGTCGCTAAATATACTTAGAAGTAATCATTTTCAGAAAACTTAGATACTTTAAATTGCTCAACCGGTCCCCCAACCATTTGAGCGTCGAATTCTGAAGTTCCAACCTACTCAGATACTATATAATACAATCGATTCTTTATAAACATCGCAGATTGCAATCCAGTTTTTCTTGGGTATAAAAGCCTTTCTCAAAAAAACGTTTTAGAAAGACCCATTAATCCTAATTCCAACACTTCAAAGAGACTATGGGTACAAACCGAAGAATCGGGAGGTACCTGAAAACCGCCAAAGACTACGCAGTGGAGTACAGCTACCTGGGCTTCTCTACCCTGTTCTGCGCCACAGGCCTGGGCCTGACAGCGACTGACGACCTGAAAAAGCTTGGCTATGGCCTCCTGGGGGCCGGCATAACGCAGGCCATATACGGCACCGGAAGAAGGCTCCGGGAAAGGAGGAAGGAAAAGGCCAGGCAAAGGAAAGACAAAAGGATGGAAATAAAGATGGCCAGGATGGCCAGGGACGTCAGGAAGCTCCTGGAGAAGGAGCTTCGGGAAGAGGGCAGGAGAGTGCGCCTGAACCAGGATGCGGTCGAGGAGCTTGGTGAGGTGTCAAAGGACACCGACTGCGCCCTCGAGATGCTGAAGGAGATGGCGCCCAGGGACAGGAAAAGCAGCGTGGAGATAGACGCCGGGGAAGTAAGGAAATACATCGAGAGGAAAAGGCTCGAGGGTTTGGGCGAGGACCCCCCGTGCATGGACGGACCAGGGTATCCGGCCTAACAGATATAAGCCAAACCCCCTAATAACATACAATGTCGTACGAGGAACTGCTGAAGAGAGGGCTTTCGAAGGTCCCCAAGAAAGCCGAGGAGACCGAGAGGTTTTCGGTACCGAAGGCGAGGATACAGCCAGACGGAGCTCGAACGATCATAATAAACTTCCTGGAGATGGCCGATGGCCTCAGGAGGGACCCACAGCACCTTTTGAAGTACATGCTCAAGGAGCTGGCCACGAAGGGAGACCTGGAGAAGGGCAGGCTGACTGTTATAGGAAGGTTCAACGCTGACCACATAAACAGGAAGATAGAAGGCTATGTGAAGGCCTTCGTGATATGTTCTGAATGCGGGAAGCCTGACACAAAGATAATCAAGCAGGATAGGTACCATTTCCTGAAGTGCGAGGCCTGCGGAGCCAGGCACTCAATCAGCAGGTATTAGGTCCCTTATTTTCCCCAGAAGAGTCCCGTCAAGCAGGCTTGCCTCTGCTTTCCTCTCATCGACTGCCTTGGCAAGCGGACCTAGAAGGTGTATGGGCTTCCTGTTGACTGATTCCCCTCCAGCGAACCTGTTGAAGGAAGGCATCACCACAAGCATAGGCAGCTTCCCTTTCCCAGCTGATTTGAACCTCTTCTTAAGCACAGCCTTCTTGAGGGGAGCCCTCAGCCAGACAGGCTCAGACCACCTGTAGCCCAGGCTGTTCCTGAACTCCACCTGGGGGTGGGAATGGCCCATTATTATATACCTGGCTCTCAGGAACTTCTCAGAGGGCCAGGCATGGCCGTGGCACAGGTAGGCATCGCCTACAAGCACGCCCTTTGCAGGGTGGATTATGGCCTTAGGGGCCAGCGCCTTCAGGTTCGTGTCATGGTTCCCAGGGACAATCTCGGCCTTCACCTTCCTGGTGAAGTGGTGGAAGAAGCCAGGGATCTCCTTAAGCTCCTGGAAGCTTGTCCCAGGCACCCTGTGCTTGATGTCACCCATTAAAATCAGCCTCTTGGCCTTAGTCTTCTCCAGAAGCCTGTCCAAACGCTTTACCATGTCCTTTGTCTGTGACGGTATGTGTACGCCTCTCCTCTTGAATTCTATCTCTACCCCAATGTGCAGGTCTGTAACCACCAGGCTATCCCCGACCAGGACAGCAGGCTCTCCTGTGATGAATCTAATTCCCATGATTCTGAATTGGAAAGAACAAATATTAAACTTCTATCCAAATATCCCTATGGAAGAATACGGGACAGTGATTTCTACCATGGAGGGGCCTTCAACCAGGCGTTTCTCCTTTGTCATCAACAAGGAGAAGGTCGTCAAGAGGGGGCAGTTCGTCCAGCTTAAGGTGAAAGGGGGCCAGCTGATAGGAAGGGTGTCTGACGTAATGAACACAAACAGGTACTTCTCCAACCCTGAGTCTGTCAAGTCCGTGGAAGAGACCAGGCCGATGGCTGAAACCTACCCGACAAACGAGTGGGAGTACCTGGTCGCTAATGTCTCTTCAATGGGCGTGTACAATGAGGGCAGGTTCGCTGACGCCAATTTCCCGCCTTCACCAGGCGAGAAGGTGATGGCGCCTGACCTGGAAGTGCTCCAGAGGTTCTTCGGACTGGACAACACAGGAGGCCTGCACATAGGCGGCCTGGACCACCATGAGCTTGACGTCAGGCTGAACCTGACCAGGCTGCTGCAGAAGCACCTGGCCATACTGGCAATGTCAGGCGCAGGAAAATCGTTCCTGATGGCCAACGTGATAGAGGAGCTCCTGGACAGGAAGGAGGAAGACGGAAAGGTAGCTACTATAGTAATAGACACCCATGGCGAATACACTTCCTTTGCCGACGACCCGGTCTACGCGAACAGGGTGAAGGTGGTTCCCATAGAGGAAATGAGGATTGGCGTTAAAGGCAGCGCTATAGCACGTCTTGCCAATTTCAACACAACACAAAAAAGGGAACTTGATAAAGTACTCAGAAATATGAAGCCTCCCTACACCATAAAGGAACTGATATCAGCAGTGGACGAAGAAGACATAAAAGCGCAATCAAAGGAAGTTATACTCTCAGGATTGTATGAC
>DAOVIL010000048.1 GCA_030673725.1 Candidatus Aenigmatarchaeota archaeon
ATTCCTGAAAGAGATGGAAGCAGGCAATTTTGACACGGAAGAGAAATGGAAATCACGTGTAGGGTCTAGGAAATCACATGCAGGGTCTATGCCAGACCCGGATACGACCATGGATGCTGCATTAGCAAAGATAGGGGAGCTGGAAGAGAAGATGTTCCTTCACGAGGGCAGGCTGGAAAAGCTGGATTCAATGACAGACGACCTGCACGAGTGTATGGTAAGGTATCTGGAAGAGATAGGCGACCCCATTTCTGCTAAGGTGGCATTCAGGATAATAAAGAACAGCGTTGGGCCCATTGCAAACAAGTGGGCCCTGAATGTCAGCATGAAGAACCCTGAGGGCGATCCGGATGACCCCAACAACTACATGTATGAGATAGATTACGGCGCAGGCAACGGCGGCACGCACAGGGCGATATGGGCGGCATCCGCCATCGCAGAAAGGCTTTTTGAATTTGGCAAGGAGCACAGGGAGCTGTACCAGTCCATACTGAAGGGAATTGATGCGGTAAAGACCAAGAAGAGCGGCGCCAAGCTGTATGTCCCCAACGAGAGGGATCCCTCGCTCCTGCTCAGGATACAGGAGCTCAGGCCAAGCGATGTTAACAAGATAACAACGGAGATGAAGGACATAGAGAAGGAGGAATTGCAGATTAAAAGGGAGAGAAAGAAATTCGTTGACACTCACAGCAATTTGATAATGAACATACTGACAGTCGGCCTGGGGGAGAAGAAGGCAGAGGCCATCATGAAGAAGCGTGGCGTGAAGAAGGTGCTTGGAGAGCTGGAAAGCGCGCTTGAAGACGGCTTCAATTACAGGCTGACAAAGACCAAGCTCGAAAGGATAAGGGACATATTTGCCCGGGAAGGCTCAAAGGTCGATTACAGCATAATAGTCGACAGGCTGGGAGACGTGCTCTGTGATATGAGAAATGAGCTTGAGGGATACAGGAGCATTGACAAATACCTGATAAAGCTTTCAGACAGGGTAGAGTCCTTCGCAGCCACCCTGGGAATCAGCGACGGCTTCATGTCTGTCACAGCGGAGATGCTTGACGAGATGCTGGAGGACAGCGGAGGCTCATACAGCAGGGTGCTGGAGGTGTTCGGAAACAGGACGCTCAAGGTTCTGGAAGAGTCAGTGAAGAACGCCATGGAATCCAGCCCAGAGAATGTTGAAAAGCTGAAGAAAGAGCTTGAAAGCCTGCAGACTGAGGTAGCTGGACTTACAGACATGAATAACTATCTGGTGGACGGGATAGAAGTCCAGGGAAAAATCGCAAAGGCTGCGCAGGACGAAGCAGGCCCCAGGTACAGGCTGAAGCTGAGGTTTGACGCGATGGCCACAAGTATATACAGCATATTCGTCGGGTTCGACAAGATCCTCGACGATAAAATGCCCTGGTGTGAGGTAAATGATGCTGAGCTAGGCAATAAGAACAACCTTTACGGCTCAATCAGAAGGGTAAGGAAGCTGCTACAGAACATAACCATAGTGTTCGGCGGGATGGAAAAGGCAGGCCTTGACACAGAAGGCCCGGGAAGGTACCTGATGGGCCCGATCAGCAGGATGTTTGACGTCGAGTTAAACAGTGTCAGTGAACTGCTCGGTTATGTCAGCGACGCCATAAAGTTCTACATAAAGGCTGAGAAGGACGTGCTGAGGAAGTATGACGGAGAAGACGGAGAAAGGGAACACTTCTACGGCAGGATAGCGAAATGTCCCAAAGTGGACACAATGGAATGATTTTTAATCCCTCCTTACAAGAATAAAGCATGAGAGTGGAGGAGATGACCCTGTCCGAGGTCGAGAATATTCTGAAGAGCAAATCCAGCGGAGTGCTGGCAGTGTGCCTTGGCGAGATACCTTACTGCGTTCCCATGGCATACGGGTATGACGGGGAAAGCATCTACTTCATCGTCGCCAGGGAAGGCAGGCTCCTGAGCTACCTGACGACAGGCAGCAATGTCGCCTGCTTCACTGTGTTCGAGACAGACCTGGATTCATCCAACTACATCTCAGCCATACTTGAGGGCACTGTCTCCAAGGTGTCAGGCCATGAGATAATGCACGCAGCCTCCAGCATAGAGAGGCAGCTCAGGAAGCCCAAAGGCAGCCTGACAGGCACAGCCAGGCTGTCAGAAGAAAACGAAAAGATAGGCATCTACAAGCTGGAGATAAGGAACCGCTCAGGCAGGAAGAAGATAGAGGGTGTGTTCTAGATCCATCCCTTCTCTTCCAGGAACTGTTTCACCACTTCGAATATCCTCTGGTGCCCCTTAGAGTTGGGGTGCAGGCCGTCATGGAAGAACTCGTCTGTCGCCTTCCCAAAAAGCCCTGTGATGTCTATGAAAGGAACTCCCCTCTCTTCGCAGACTTCCCTGGCAATCTGGCTGTACTTCCTGATGTTCTCATTTGTGTAATAGGTATCGGTCTTCCAGGGTATGGGCATGGTCTTGGATTCGTCCACCGGGGTAGGGGTCAGGAACAGGATTTTGTCCACTTTCTTCCTGGCAAGCCCTATCAGCTCTATCAGGTTCTCCCTGAACTTCTCAGGGGGGACCTTCATATTCCCGGGGCTGTTGATGTATTGGGAGTCATTGCCGCCAATGGAAATGATGATTATGGCAGGTTTTCTGCTCTTGGTGCATTCGGACCCGAAACGTTCCAGCACGTCATCAGAGGTCTCCCCACTGACGCCCAGGTTGTAGACCAGGGTGTACCAGTCAGTCTTCTTCTCCACGAAGTTCCCGAGCCTTCCGGCCCAGCCCCTCTTCTCTGTGTCGCATGCGCCGAAGGTCGAGCTCGCGCCGAATACCAGTATGTTCTTTTCCATGAGTAAATCTTATCAAAATGGTTATAAATCCTCCTGGGATGGATTAGTTATGGGCAAGAGGAAAGGGAAGAAGGAGCGTTATGTGATGGTGTGCCCCAAGTGCGGGAGCACCGACATCAAGGCAGAGACCAACCCTGCCTATGCCATCACCGGGCTTGTGCTCAACTTCAAGCAGTGCTGCAACTGCGGCCACCACGGGCAGTTCTTCCCTGAGGAGCTCAGGACAGAAGTCAGGAAGTCCCCGAAGAAGCCGAAAGATGTCAAGGGGAAGAACCTGGTAGAGGTGTCCTTCGGAAGGGGCTACATGAAATACCTGCTCTATATCGCGATACCACTTACAATTCTGGCATTCCTTATAACGTTTTTGTGAAGAAAAAGCGACCGGGGCTTTCGCCCCGGCAGGCGAGGTATTATAGGAGGGTTTCCCAATCGGGACCTATAAGCATAAATTGCCCCTTGAGCGAGCCCGGAGCGCATAATTTTAGCGTCGGATTAGTACGCTCTCAGGGGCCAACTTATATACATACCTTGTCCTGAAGGGGATATATAACTGAGGTAAGGGTAGCGTTCCGCTATTCCGCTAGAATTTTCCGATAGCAAGAGAAGGTGCCCAAGGGTTCCGCTATTACCTTCCTTTCTTCCTTATCCTGGGCCTGATTACCTTTACGCTCTTGATGCCCTGCTTGGTGACCTTGTCCACCTCTATGCTCACGTTCTGCAGCCTTACCCTCTCGCCCTTCTTGGGTATCCTCTGGAGCTTGTTCTCTATGAAGCCTGCTATCGTGTTGAACTGCTTCTCCTTAAGGCCCAGGTTCAGCATCCTGTTCACCTCCTCCACAGACGCCTTGGCGTCCACCTTGGTGACCTTATCGTCTATCCTCTTGATATAGATGCTCGTCCTCTTGCTCTTGTCGAATATCTCTCCCACTATCTCCTCGAGTATGTCCTCCACAGTGACCAGGCCTGATACATGACCATACTCATCCACCACTATCGCCACTGGTATGTCCTTGCCTTCGAACTCCACGAGCAGGTCATCTATCTCCTTTGATTCTGGTATGAAGAACGGCTTCCTGACCGTATCCTTCACCTTTTTCCCAAGCCTGTTGCTCTTGGCGTATTTCAGGACATCATCCACGTCCAGTATCCCGACTATCTTGTCCCTGTTCCCTATGTAGACAGGGTATCTGGAGAACGGGGTCTTGACAACGAAATTCAGGACGTCCTTCAGCCTGGCATTCCCGTCCACCATCTGCACGTCTATGTCAGGCGTCATTATCTCCTTCACCTTCGTGTCCCCGAAATCCATGACGTTCTGCATCATCCTGGCGGCCTCCCTGCTCAGGATGCCCTCTTCCCTTCCCATCGTCACGATGGTCCTGAGCTCATCCTCTGACAGCTCCTTCTCCTCCTTTGAGCCAAGCAGCCTGGACATTCCCCTGGAAATCAGCTCGAAGAACTTGACGACTGGCGATATTATGATGGAGAGTATCTCGATGGGCCTTGCGACTATCAGGGACATCCTCTCAGCATTCTGGGAGGCGAATGTCTTGGGCGTTATCTCCCCGAACACGAGTATCAGGAAGGTCATCACGCCTGTCGCTATCCCTATCCCGCTGCTGCCGAACATATCTGTGAATACAATCGTGGCGAATGACGCTGCGCCGATATTCACCAGGTTGTTGCCGATAAGTATGGTGATGAGCAGCTTATGGGGGTTCTGCTTTATCCTGTGCAGGGCCTCAGAGCCCTTCTTCTTCTGCTTGACGAGCGAATTGACCTTTATCATGTTCAGGGACATGAGCGCGGTCTCCACCCCTGAGAAGCAGGCTGACAGCAGTATCAGAAGAGCCAGTATCCCTATCTGCATCTCTATCATACTCTTGAAGTATTGGTCGAGTCCCAATAAAAATCTAAGCCCAGGCTTTATTTGCCGGAAAGACAAACATAAAGCATGCTTAAGGAGCTCCTGCTCGAGAAGGCGAAGTCAGGCACGCTGAAGGTGGAGATAAAACCGAACGCCGTCAGGAATGAGGTGACTGGCTGGATTCCTGAGAAGGGAGCGTTCAAGGTCTCTGTCAAGGCGCCCCCAAAGGAGGGAAGGGCCAACATGGAGCTTGTCAAGTTCCTGTCCAAGCTTCTGAAAAGGGAAGTGAGGATAGTTTCCGGACATACGTCAAAGAGAAAGGTGCTCAAGGTGCTGTGACATGTTCTTCGTCTATATCATACAGTGCAATGACAGGACGCTCTACACTGGCATAACCAATGACATAGAGAAGCGCCTTAAGGTGCACTCCTCAGGGAAGGGCGCAAAGTACACCAGAAGGAGGCTTCCCATCAAACTGCTCTACAAGGAGGAGCACAGGACCAAATCAGACGCCCTGAAGAGGGAACTGGAGATAAAGGGGATGAGCAGGAAGGAGAAGATAGGATTAATATTCGGGGAGTGAATAATTAAAGATGGACGTGTACGAGCCTGCAGAGGACACTTTCCTCCTGTACGAAACGATCGAGAGGGAAGTGAAGGGGAAGGTGGAAAGGGCACTGGACATGGGCACAGGCTCCGGG
>DAOVIL010000133.1 GCA_030673725.1 Candidatus Aenigmatarchaeota archaeon
AACCCCATCTCCATGTTGTCCCTTGCTGCTGCTATAATCTTGGTGGCTGTCTCCTCCCCTACCCCTGCAGCATCCATCAGGTCGCCTGCAGACGTGGCTGCTATGGACATCAGGTCCTCATATCCAGCCTCAATAAGCTTCTCAGCTGTCTTTGCGCCCACACCGGGCAGGTTCTCAATCTCCTTGCTCATACAAATCACTCCCTACATCTTTCGATTCTTCCGGGCCGTCAGGGAACATCCAGCCGAAGTATGTGTCGAGGTATTTTGACACCTTGCAGCAGGCTGTGAGATAATGGCAAAAAATCTTTCCAGCGACACTATCTTCGGGTTGGTTGGCAGTTGTCCTTTCATGCTCCCTCTTGGCTCCAATCCCCTCGGCCATGGTATATAATGGCCAAAAGGTTTTTTAAAGAGTTGTCAGAAATGGGTATTAAAGGTAGGGATAGGAGCGTTCCGCTATTCCGCTAGAAAAACTCACGCCTTCTCCAGGCCAGAGATGATGTCCTCAGCCTCTTTCTTGACGTCAATCTCCTGGATATCGTTGACGGTCATCTCTATGCTCTCTGTCATGTCATTCCTCTTTACCCTTCCCCTGAATATGAATTCCTTTCCCAGGACAGAGAAATGCTCATAGATGACCTCAGCATTCATCTCTTTCTGGGCGATATCCTTCAGTTCCTTTGTGGTCTTGTCGAACAGCTTCTCAGCTATATCCCTGAAGAAGACAGCCCTTATGTTGCCTGTGCCGTCATCCAGCACGCCTGACACCACCATCGAGTATGCAGGGGTCACTTCCCCATGGTCCTTGCAGGTGAACTTGCCTTCCTTCTCATATGCCCTCTTGCCGCACTCCGGGCACACCTCATAGAACGGCTTCTTCCTCCTGAATATCTGTATCATGCATGCCCTTATCTCAGGAAAGTCGCCTTCCTTTATCTTGTCAATGGTAGTCCTGCCTGCAGCAGAGAATGATCCTGTTCCCTGGCCCCCTTGTGCAGGCCTGCTCTCAGTGACCTCTATCTTCTCCTCAGACTTCTCTAGGCTGCCTTTCCCAAGCCTCAGCTCAGGGCTGCCCCTGTAGTCCAGCTTGGCATACCCCCTGGTGAGCTTCAGCACATCGCCCGCCTTTATCTCCTTGATCCTGTCCAGCTCATCGTTCCAGAAAGAGAACCTTGCTGTGCCTGTCTCATCGCCTACTATCAGGTTCTGCACCTTCCCTTCCTTCCCGTTCTTATTGAACGTCCTGGGCTCCTGTATCTCTGTGACCTTTACCGTGATGTCAACTGACCTCATGCCAGCGACAAGGTTCTTTACCTTGAGCTCCTTCGCAGTGTCCTTCAATAGGCTGCACCCGAGCTCCCTTCCCACTATGTAAGCTGCCCCTTCCTCAGATACGAGCCCTGACAGCTCTGTCTGCTTGTCAGAAATGAGCTTCTTCACATCCTCTGCGCCCTTGCCTGACTGCTTTGATATGGTCTCTACCAGCTTCTCCATCTCCATAGCTAATAATGGACGGTGAGATTTAAATTGTTCAGCCCTGGCCAGGCCGCGAGCTGATGGGATTGTTTCACCTCTTTCCCCAGCCGAGAGTAGTGACAGAAAAGCTTATATTTCTTAAGTGAAACAATTAAACAGGTATTTTGCGGTCGTTTTACGATTGTAAAACATACAGGTGTCAGACATGTCATTGAAAGAGAAGATACTGGTCATCTCAGTGGACAGGGACGATGACCTGGGCAAGAAGGCAAATGTGAAAGGTCCTGTCACTGGCAGGAAGGACGTTATAGAGGCAGCAGCCAAGCTTGCCCTGGCAGACCCCTCTGATTCCGATTCCAATGCCATGTTCCAGGCAGTGAAAGTGCTGAACGAGATGAAGAAGCAGTACCAGGCAGAGGTCGCTGTCCTGACAGGCGACAGGAACGTGGGCATAGTATCGGACAGCGAGATAACGAAGCAGCTCGACAGGGTCCTCAGGCACTTCAGGGCAGACTATGTGGTGCTGGTGACAGACGGCGCAGAGGACGAGAACATAATACCAATCATACAGTCAAAGGTACCTATCCTTTCAGTCAGCAGGGTGAT
>DAOVIL010000090.1 GCA_030673725.1 Candidatus Aenigmatarchaeota archaeon
CCTCAGGTACGAACTGCATTCCGGCAGCTGGGACGAGATGCGTGCTTTCCTGGCGGAGAAGAAAGGGTCAAGGCCCTACATCTACAAGCTGGTCAACAGGATAGAAGCGGACGAGAAGAGGCTTGACGGCCTGGAAGAGATAGAGACTCTCTCTGGCGGCTTCATCGTGGAAGAGACAGGCGAAGACGGAGAGATAATCCATTTCATGAGCGAGACCAACGACCTCATGGTGGAGAAATACGGTTTTCTCTGATGGGCCCGAAGGGAGTCGAACCCTCAACCTTCCGGTCCGAAGCCGGATGCTCTATCCAATTAAGCCACGGGCCCATTACCAGTATATGGTGCCGGTTTATATAGCTATTTATTGTTTCAGCTTAAATAATATGCATGGAGTGCCGGAAATGCATGTACTTCGAGAAGAACAGGAGTTCTGACAAGCTGAAGAAGGGAAAGATAATTCTTGGCTTCTGCAAGCTGAGGCAGAAGCATGTGGCAGATGAAACAATCGGCGGCCAGTTCTGCAAGGACAAGGCGACCATCGACCTGTAACCAATATAAAATTTCCTTCCAATTCTTACAATGGCAACGCCAAGAGTCGAGCATTACAAACTAGCTGTTCCTGTTATATCTAAAACTCCGCTTGGGGTAAGGACGATACCTGAGATCGAGGAAGCCCTCATCTCAGGCGCAGATATCGTTCACGTGGACATCATGGACGGCAAATATGTCAAAAGGAAAGCGCTTGGGCCGGATGTCATCTATACCCTCAGGGAAGAGCTGGGAGATGACGTGTACATAGAGGCCCACCTCATGGCAAGGGAGCCAGATGTGCAGCCCTGCATAGATGCGGGCGCAGACTGTGTGATACTCCAGGCCTCGGGATACAAAGACCCGGTAGACCTTTTCGCTGACATGTGGAGGCTCCGAAAAAACAAAGTTGATGCAGGCATAGCATTCAGACCCGATGAGATGAACCTCTACCTGGACCCTGCATACGATTCACACCTGAAGCTGGCTGACACGACGGTCTTCATGACAGCCTTTCCCGGCCAGAGAACCAGAAGGGCTTTTCCAGGTGTCATCAAAAGCATCAAGGAATACAGGGGAATAGACGAGGAATGCCATATTCAGGCCGACGGAGGCATAGACACGAGGACCATAAGGAGAGCTAAGTGGGCCGGGGCTGACATATTCGTCGCGAGCCCATCCGTAGTGTTCAATGGCAAGAAGATATCAACCAACATCAGAAACCTGAGAAGCGCAATGAACTACAAAAGAAAGCCTGTCCACGCCTAAGGGTAGACCCTGTTGATTGTCCTAGGAAATTCTATAGCATCACGTATGTGGTCCAGGTTGCATATCCACATGGTCAGGCGCTCTATTCCCAGGCCAAAGCCTGCATGGGGGACAGAGCCGAACTTCCTGATGTCCAGGTACCACTCGTAGGGTTTGGGGTCTATCTTGTGCAGCTTCATGTTTGCCATGAGTCTCTTGTTGTCAGTCTCCCTGGCCGAGCCGCCTATCAGCTCGCCAAAGCCGTCAGGCGCCTCCAGGTCTGCGCAGAGGACTGTCCTCTTGTCCTTGGGGTTCTCCAGCATGTAGAACGCTTTCGCTTCCTTGGGCCAGTTCGTTATGAAGAAAGGCTTCTGGAAGTGCTTGGAGAGGGCTTTCTCCTGCAGGCCTGTAAGGTCATCTCCCCACTTCATCCTGATGCCGTCCTTCTTCAGTATCTCCAGGACCTCCCTGTAGGGGACCCTCTTGAACGGGCCTTTCACTTTCTCCAGCTTCTTTATGTCAGCGCCCAGTTCCTGCAGCTCCTTACTGTGTTTTTTCAGGACTGTCTGGACCACATGTGATATCATGTCTTCCTGTAGCTTCAGGCTCTCCTCGTGTGTGCACCAGGCCAGCTCAGCCTCTGCTGTCCAGTACTCTGCCAGGTGCATCCTGGTCCTGCTCTTCTCTGCCCTGAAGGCAGGGGCTATACAGTACAGCTTCTCCAGCGCATGTATGCCTGCCTCTGCGTGCAGTTGCCAGGACTGTGTAAGATAGGCCTCCTCACCGAAATAATCCAACTTGAACAGCGTTGAACCACCTTCGCACGCCATCTTGGTTATGGAAGGCGACTGGACCTCATAGAAGCCCCTCTCCCTGAAGAACTCGTGTATAGCCCCGAGTATGGTTGACCTTATCTTGAGCGTGGTACTAATCTTCCTGCTCCTTATGCTGAGATGCCTCTTGTCCAGAAGAACTTCAGGGTTCGTGCCTTCTTTCAATGGGAATGTCTCAGCCCATCCGACTATCTCCAGGTCGTTGACCCTAATCTCTATTCCTGTGGGCGCCCTGGGGTCCTCGTGGACCGTTCCAGAAAGCATTAGCGAAGACTCCCTGAGCGCCTTCTGTGCATCGTCAAAGCCCTTTGCCCCTTCTTTCACTATGCACTGGACTGTCCCTGTCGAGTCCCTGAGGACTAAGAATGTCATGTCCTTGCTGCTCCTTGTCCTGTATATCCAGCCTCTCAGGTTTACCTTCTCTCCTACCTTCTTTCCCAGTTCTCCGATGGGTGTGTATTCATTCTTCATATCAGCACCTTGCACATGAGTATATCATTATAGTATTTGCCTTTATACTTTATACCCTTTGGTATCTTGCCTGTCTCCTTGTAGCCATGCTTCTTGTACAGGTTTCTTGCCCTCTTGTTGTACCCGAACACCCAGAGCATGATAATCTGGGCTTTAAGGTGCTTAGTTGAGACATGTTCCAGCATCTCCATTATGGCATGGCCCAGTCCCATGCCCCTGAACTCCTTGTAGAGCCCCAGCCCTATCTCGACTATGTGATTCAGTATGCTTGAATTGGGGTCAGTCTTCTTGGCATGGAGGGATGCAGCGAACTTCCCGTCCACCTCGATTATGAGCATGGCTGCAGTGTTCTTCTTCATCGCCTTGAATATCTTTTTCAGGTACTTCTTCTCCTTCTTCAGGGTCATGTCTGGCTTGGTTATAGGCAGCACAGGGGGCCTTTCTGAGACCAGGCTGTTCCTGTACTCCATCAGGTCCTTGGCGTCAGAAAGCCTGGGCCACCTGAACACGACCTTCCTTCCCTTCACTTCGTACGTCCTGATGACTGCGCCTGGCTTGAATTTCATGGTATCACGTTTAATTTAATCAATAGCTAATATAAAATATGGATGTTCTCTTCCTAATCCGGGCAGTCATATTTCTTGTAGCTGGTCTGATAGTACTTCTTCTCCCGGGAAAGGTCTACAGATTCCAGTCATATGTGTTTGATAGGATTCATGTCAAATACACCAAGAATCAGAATAAGATATCC
>DAOVIL010000045.1 GCA_030673725.1 Candidatus Aenigmatarchaeota archaeon
CATGGTCGTGTCCTTGCCCTTCTCTGCGAGCAGCAAAACAACCGGGTAACCAGCAGCCAATGAGAAGCCACCAGATGAAGTGTTTACGCTGGTCAGGACGTTTGATGCGAATTCATATGTTACCTGACCTGCAGTAACCGAAGTTGTGGTGTCATCTACCCATGCAACTGTGTATCCAGCGCTTCCGCCTGGGAAGAAGGCCCACGTGTTGTTGATGGTTATACCGTCGATTAATGCCAATGCTTCGCCATTCTTTCCACCCAGCATCGGGAACAGGGTCGTCTCGTTGCCCGCGCTTGCAGCAGCTGCGTTGGTTCCCCACGAGAATGCTGCGCTGTTTGCCGCGGCATTCACGAAGTATTCCTGGCCATCGACGTATGCTGTGGAGTTCGTGTAGCCAGGAGACTGCATGTTGATGGTTATCTTGCTGCTGTCGAACACATCTGTCAGTTCTATCTGTGCTGTGCTCTGTCCGATGTCGTCGACGTCGCTGAGCTGGAACAGGTGGGAGAAGTCTCCCGAAGCAAGAACGACATAGTCATTCTGGTTCACCATTCCACCCTCGACAACCACTATCACCTTCGAGCTGGAGACACCGAGTATCGGGGTCAAGGTTGTTGCGCTTGAGTCGTTGTCGTAAGCGAACGTGAACTCCTTCTCGTTGCCCCTGTAGTCAGTGTACTTGATGTTGGCCTTGTCGTCTCCTGCGGTCTTGAGCATCGTTGTTGTCCTTGCTGACGAGTCGAGTGCCGGCGCGATGCCGCCGAAAGCGACCTGGAAGCTCCCGAATACGGGGTCCATGAAAGGTGCGCCCTCTGCAACATGGTCTTCATCAGAGTCCGACATCGCAACAGCTACCTCAAGCTTGGACAGTGGGTCTCCTGTCACTGTGACCAGGGTTCCGTCAATGGAATCCAGGTCTGTCCCTGACTTGACAGCGTCGCCAGTTGCCAGCTTGATTTTGGCTGAACCGAGGCTCAACCTCACAGAGCTGACCTGTGACTCCTTGCCGAAGAAATAGACGGCATCGATGTAAACATCGATCTTACCCTTGTCACCGTTGATGGTGTAAGACCTGCCTTCTATAATTTCCTTGGAGACACCGTCGACCTCTATCACTGCCACGGTGGTGCTTGAAACACCAATCACCTTCAGTATGTGCTCTGTTCCTGTCACAGTGATTGTTGCGGTCTCGCCTTCACTGACTGTGTTCTTCGTTGCACCTCCGTACAAGAACAATGCGGTTGCCGTTGATTCGGATCCAACTGTGTACACGTTTCCGAACATGGTTATATCCTGGCTCTTCACATCAGTGCTTGAGATGTTGAGCGCCTTGCTGAAAACGATCCTGGCTGTGTAGACAGGTGTGGCAGTGTTCGTGCCCACGTTCAGGTACAGTGCCGGCTCCTCAATGTCACCGTCGCTGTCACTGTAAGCAATCGGGGTTCCGCCAACTGCGATGTACTGGTCGTACTTGAACTCAGTTCCGGTGTCGTCATAGACGCTTCCTGAGCCCAAAAGGGTTCCCATTCCTGTGTCGCCCTTCGTCAGTGTTGTCTTAGCTGCATTTATCATGCTTCCAACGTAAAGTTTGGTGTTGGTCGTGGACAAGTCTGCTGCTCCAGTAACAGCTGTGGTTATTGAACCACCAGCAGATACTGTGGTTGTTGCATATCCTGCGACTGCGGCAGCAATGTCCGCAGCGCCCAGCACGTCCTTAGCGAAGTCCGAGCTAGGCTGAGCAGGTGCGCCAATCACAATGATTGGTGATGTTATCTTGTTTGTGTCCGGAGTAACGTAGTCACCCAAACCTGCACCAAATACGCCGAAAGCAAGAGTTGCTCCTGCTGTAATGGCGGCCAAAGAGCCTGCCAATACTTTTCTGACGTTCATATCTTTTCATTCCCTCCTATATTCAAATCCTCTCAAGAAAACCCGCATATATTATATACACAATATTCAACAGGCACGCCTGAGAGGCATGATATTACTTACCCCTAGGGGGTATATATAACTTGGGTGAAACAGTTTTGAAACCATATTTTCCAGTATATGTTTATCGCCTAATTCTGTCTGATTGTACTAGATTATAACTGAAAACTGTTCCAAAAGCAATAATATTACTTTATAGACTATATAAGGGAAATTAGCCTAAATCACTCTAAAATCTCCGCAGAGTCGATAATTCCGTCCCCATCCATGTCATATCCCTTGACAACGGTTGCTATGGTATCCCTCTTGAACCTGTTACCCTGCATGACCTTTCCCAGCTTGGTCACGAACGCCAGCACAGCTGTCCTTGTTCCCTGGAACCTGGGGCCTGCCAATACCATTATCTTCCCTCTCTTGTCCCATGGGTTGTCTATAATAGTGACCAGGCCGCAGTCCTCATCGCTGTAGGTCTTGTTGGTTATCCTGGACTTTATCCGTCTCACGTCCTTCTGGATCTCCACGAAAACAGGCATGTATCGGGTCACTTTCTTGGTTATCATGTTCACTGCAGGCCCCCCGAAGAGTATCAGGTTGCCCCTGAGGTCGCGCTCCCTGACCTCAACGTCCAGCCTGTAATTGGGTACCTGCCTGCCGTCAGTATAGGCGCCCAGGAACAGGGCAAAATCTATGGCGCAGCAGGAGTCAGAACCCCTGGCCTTCCAGGGACCGTGGGGGTCTGGGGAGCCCACTATCACCCTGGCGTTCAGCTTCCCGTCCTTCACGAATGGCTCCAGCGCCTTCTTGTGCGCAGGGGAGGCCAGCTCTATCTCCTCACCTTCAGGGTTGCCTGCCATCAGGCCAAAAGCATGATTCCGTATCTTATAGAACCTGGCGACTGTGCCGTGCCTGGCCTCCCTCTTGACCTCTTTCACAAGGTTGGCCTGCCTGAACTTCTTGACATGATAATATACCTTCTGCTCGTGTACTCCCAGCTTCTTGGCGACGTCCATGGGGCAGGATGGCTCTGCCATCTCCCTGAATATCCTCCATCCAAGGGGGCTTGAGAGAATCTTTATTTCCTTTGGCGAGTCGAACATCCTTATGGGTATGGCTTTGCTCTTCTTCCCTGCCTTCAGTAGGAAAAAATCATCCTTTGCCATGTAAAATCCTTATAATATTATAAATATTTTTTTAGCGGTCTTTATAAGCATTTCCCCAACTCCGAACCAGTTTTCTGAAGCTGTTTTGGGTAAAGTTTTATATGCCATCCGGTTCAAATCACATGCATGTGTGGTATAGTCGGATACCTCGGGAAGAAGGAAGCTGCCCCCATACTTTTTGAGGCCCTCAAAAAACTTGAGTACAGGGGCTATGACAGCTATGGCTTCGCGACATCAGACGGCTCCAAGATATGGCTGGACAAGAGCACAGGGAAGATAAGCGAGACAAAACCTAAAGAGCTTCCAGGGAAGATAGGGATAGCGCACACCCGCTGGGCGACCCATGGTGGCGTGACTGCAGAGAACGCCCATCCCCACACCGACTGCAATGGCGAGATAGTGGTGGTACATAACGGCATAATAGAGAACTACCAGGAGCTCAGGAAGGAACTGTTAGATAAGGGACATGAGTTCAAGTCAGAGACAGACACCGAGATAATCCCGCACCTGATAGAGGAGTACATGAAGGAGAATGATTTCGCAACATCTGTCGTCAAGACCCTTAACAGGCTGGAAGGATCATTCGCTGTTGCTATAGTCAATGTGAAGGCCAACAAGATGACAGTCGCCAGGAAAGGCTCGCCCCTTGTGCTTGGGATAGGGAAGGACGAGTATTTCGTTGCTTCTGATATCCCTGCATTCCTGGAGCACACCAAACAGGTGATGTACCTCCATGACGGAGACATAGTCACGTTTGACGGGGGGATAGAAGTCTTCAGCACCCTGGAAGGCAAGAAGGTTGAAAGGAAGATAGACACAGTGGCCTGGGACGCAGAGCAGGCCATGAAGGGCGAATTCGAGCACTACATGCTGAAGGAGATATCAGAGCAGGCAGATGTGATAAAGAGGGCCATCTCCCAGGACAGCAAGGAGATAATGGACATCGCCAGGCAGATAAACGAAGCCAAGGGCATATTCCTGGTCGCATGCGGTACAGCATCCTATGCATGCACATCAGCGAGCTATTTCTTCTCGAAAGTTGCAGGTAAGCACATCAATGTGGTCCTGGGCTCAGAATTCCCTTACTACAAGCACTTCCTCACCCCAAAGACGCTGGTAATCGCTGTCTCACAGTCAGGAGAGACTGCTGACACCCTGGAGTCTGTAAGGGTCGCAAAGGAGGCAGGTGCCAGGGTGATATCCCTGGTGAATGTGATGGGAAGCACCCTGATGAGGGAATCAGACCAGCATCTGCTCCTGAACGCAGGTCCGGAGATAGGCGTTGCGAGCACAAAGGTCTATACAGCGATGCTGGTGGTGCTGTACCTCCTGGCATATGCGACCATAGGCAAGTTCGATGAGGGAAGGAAGAAGATAAGGAGGCTCTACCTTGATGTCTATAAGCTGACCTCAGCCACGATGAGGAAAAACATAAAGGCGCTGGCAGAGAAGATAAAATCCAGGGACCATCTCTTCCTCCTGGGAAGGGGCCACCAGTACCCTACTGCAGAGGAGGCTGCGCTCAAGGTCAAGGAGATATCATACATCCATGCCGAGAGCTTTGCAGGAGGGGAGCTCAAGCACGGGCCGATAGCCCTGATAGAGAAGGGCACCCCAGCGATATTCTTCGTGTCCCCGGACAATGAAAAGGAGATAATAAGCAATGCGTCCGAGATAAAGGCCAGGGGCGGGTTCGTTGTCGGCGTGGGCTCCAAGAACAATGAGGTGTTCGATTTCTGGATAAAGACTCCGGAAGCCGGGGACCTCAACCCCATACTGCAGATAATACCCATGCAGCTGCTCGCTTATGAGCTGGCGGTCCTGAGGGGATGCAACCCGGATATGCCAAGGAACCTGGCTAAATCTGTGACGGTGAAGTGATATGCAGGCAGTGATACTCGCGGCAGGGAAGGGAACCAGGACATATCCTTTGACCCTTACCAGGCCCAAGCCACTTCTGAAAGCAGCCAACAGGACAGTGATAGAGCATAATCTGGAGCAGCTGGAGGGGCTGGCCGAAGAGGCGATAATAGTAATCGGCTACAAGGGAGAGATGGTAAAGGATCTCCTAGGGGACAAGTTCGGTACAATCAAGCTCACCTATGTAGAGCAGAAGGAGCAGAACGGAACCGGCGGAGCGCTTCTGCTGTGCAAGGGCATCCTGAAGGACAGGTTCCTGGCGATGAACGGAGACGACTTCTTCTCAAGGAAAGACATGGAAGCCTGCATGAAGCACAGGTACTGTGTGCTCGCCAAGGAAGTGCACGACCCATCACATTTTGGGATATTCAAGCTGGACGGCAACAAGGTCAAAGGATTAGAGGAAAAACCAAAGGTGCCTAAGTCAAATCTCGCCAACATTGGCATGTATGTCTTCGACAAGAAGATATTCGAGCATGGGCTCAAGGAATCCCGTCTCAAGGAATATGAGATTGTTGATTACGTCAAATTCCTGGTTTCCTCCGGTGATGATATCATATGCGAGAAGGTGACAGGGTACTGGCTACCCATCCCACACCCTTGGGACCTGCTGGACGCCAGCGCCCATTTCCTTGACCAACTGGAAAAGAGCGACATAAAGGGGGAAATGGAAAAGGGAGTCACTGTAAAGGGCAACATAGTGATGGGAGAAGGCACCAGGATCCTCTCAGGAGTTTACATAGAAGGCAACGTGATAATC
>DAOVIL010000115.1 GCA_030673725.1 Candidatus Aenigmatarchaeota archaeon
CATGGCCTGGCTTTTGCTCGCGATAGCTGGCGTGATGATACTGCTGGATGACGGGCATAAGAGACTGTACGGATTGCTGATATTCGGGCTTTCCGGTATATTGGGCATCATGACGCTCAACACACCATTATTGCCTGACCAGAACCTGCTCTTTCCCATCTTCACAGGGCTGTTCGGGATAAGCACACTAATTATAAGCATAGGCTCCGGTATATCGGTGCCTGTCCAGAACACAAGCCCTGTCAGGCTTCCTGGAAAGGAAACCCTCTTAGGGACTGTCAAGGGGTTCTTCTCAGGCATGCTGATGGGTGTGCTCCCAGGGATAGGGGCTGCGCAGGCTGGCGTGCTCTCCCATGAGCTGTCAAGGGGCAAGTGCATAAAGGAGTTCATGGTCTCCCTTGGGGGCATAAACACTGTGGCTGCCCTGTTCTCCCTGATGGCACTGTACCTGATATCAAGGCCCAGGTCCGGGGCTGCCATTGCTGTGCAGGAGGTGCTGATGAACTTCGGGTTCGGTGAGATGCTGCTTCTCATGGCCACTGCCCTCTTCTCTGCCGGGCTGGGCGCGTTCCTGACCATAAAGATGGGAAGGTGGTTCGCAGGGCTGTTCCAGAGGCTTGATTATAACAAGGTGTCTGTCGCCATCATAGTCATGCTGGTTGGCATGGTCGCATACATGACAGGGTGGACGGGCATGCTGTACATGCTCACAGCCACTGCAATAGGGATGCTTCCCCCTCTCCTGGGCGTGAAGAGGACGCACTGCATGGGCTTCCTGATGCTTCCCATCATGATTTTCTACTTCGGGATGATGTGACCGGTAGGCTTAAAAAATATGGCTCCAAGAGCGAATTATGCTTGACGGGATCGGGGAGTACCTGGATGAGATAATAATGTTCGGCATACCTGCCCTGACATTCATAAGCATAGCAGGATATGGGTGCTGGAGGTACGTGAGGAGCAACAACCCCTCACAGATCCAGAAGGATTACTACAGGGACCTGAAGGAGCACAGGAGGAAGCATGGAACTGATTAATGATATCGTACATTGGGCAACGTACAATAATGAGGCGGCCGTAATCCTTAGTGGCCTGATTGGGGCCGCTGTCTGGAGCATAGGGTATATCGGCGTCTCGGAATGGAGGCGGCACTACAGGAACAGGGAGAGGGAGCATATTAAGCCCCTGTATAAAGAATAGCCTCACTTGAACTCCGCTTCGAGCGTCTCGAGGTTGATTTTTGCTGAGCCGTCACCGCAAGAGATTATGAGCACTCCCTTGTAGATTTCCTTTCCTGCAGGAGGGCCAACCAGCCAGAGTATGTCAGGGACAGGGTCTATTATGAAGAGGTTCTTTGGGCCGGGGACGTCCTTGTGCGGGAGCTGGCGCTTCTTGAGCCAGCCCGCTGCAGCCTTCAGCTCCTTGGCTTCTGTCCTGTAAGCGAGCACCACAAGGCTGGTGCCATTGTTCCTGACTGTCAGCCAGGTTGGGGATTCAGAGACATGGGTCACCTTATCATCCTCCACTCCGGCTGTAGAGAATATGATGTCTGCGCCCTTCTCGTCCTTTGCTGTGAGGAGGAGGGAAGTGTTGTGTATGCGGCCGGGCCGCCTGGTTAAGGGTACATCAGGCCAGGCTGTCTCTGACAGCATTATCTTCTTCTCCCTTACAGGGCCCCTCACTGTCAGGACGTCTCCCTCCTGCACGTCCAGCTTGCCCACAACCCCTATCTCGCCTGTCTGGTCCTCGAGCGTCGCGCCTGTGGGGGTGATCTCCTTCACCATCCCTATCACAGACACCTCTGAGTTAAGGTCGTGTGCCTTGTTTATGGAGACTGCCTTTGTCTTCTTGAGAAGCAGCTGCCTGATGGCCTTGTATTTCTGGGAATAGAAGTCGGCGATGTCCTTTGGTTTTAGCCTGGCCTTCTGTTTAGCTGTCTTGACAACCACCTCAGGCCCCCTCTTCCCGGCCTCTGAGGCGCCGTAGACCAGGCTGTGCTTGGCTTCCTCAAGGACTGTGCCTATATTGGACTCATTCACCCTTTCAAGCGCATCAGGGGTTAGCAGAACCCCGTTCTCCAGCGCTTTCCTGACTATCTTCTGCCTGTCCATAATCAAAGAAGGTAGTTCCTCTCAAGCACCCTGCGGATCTTCTCCACTGCGGGCTTGGCGAGGAGTATCCTTATCTCCCTTGTCCTTCCATAGCGGCCCCTTGATATGACCTTTGCGTTGATTATGCCAAGCATGTCCAGCTCAGCTATCAGGTCAGACACCCTCCTCTGGGTGAGGGGTCTGAGGCCGCTCTTGGCAGATATCTTCTCATATTCCAGGAATATATCGCCTGTCTGTATGTCCTTCTCCTTTTTGTCTGTGAGCCTGATTATGCCTGCCAACACTGCAAGGGACTGCTTGGGCTGCGCCTGCACGACCTCTGTCGTCCTGTCCAGGTCGAGCTTGTCCTCTGCTATGTCCACGAAGGCTGTGGTGACGTTCAGGGCCTTCTTCCTCTCAGCCATCTCGCCTGCCACCCTTAGGAGGTCAAGCGCCTTTCTCGCGTCGCCGTGCTCCTGTGCAGCAAGGGCTGCACACTTCTCTATCACGCCTGCCTCCAGGGCGCCGCCCCTGAATGCCCTGGTTGACCTGTTGGAGAGGATGTCTTTCAGCTGGGTCGCGTTATAGGGGGGGAATATTATCTC
>DAOVIL010000079.1 GCA_030673725.1 Candidatus Aenigmatarchaeota archaeon
AGAGGAACCAGGTAGCTATTGCCGTTAGGCAGATCTACCCTGTCCAGAGCGTCTTCGTCGCTATTGAAGTACCCATGGTCCAGGCCGACATCCGCTTTTCTGAAAGTCATTTAATCACCTATAGTAACTACTATAGGGTGGGTATTTATAAAGGTTTCGGTACTGGTTCTGAAGGGGAAGGAGCGCTGGCCTGCGCTGGAGCCCTTCGGGAAGAAGGGGAAGGAGTAGACCCTATTCGAAGACGCCCTCACACTGGCCGTCAATACACTTGCATGAGGTTGGGGCCAGGCAGAAGCACTCGCCTCCTGTCCCTGTGGGGAGGTGGTCCTTGTGGTAGCAGCCACAGTTGCAGTCTCCTGTCTCACCGTACACTACGCAGTCAGAGTCAGTCGTGCAGTCACTGCTGGGCTGGGAAGGGGCTGTGCAGCCTGAAACGATTATCACTGAGAGTATGGCGAAAGCAACCAGCCACTTCATGGTTTATAGTTGGTTATAGAGGGTTAATATGCGCTGGGGGCCCTTCGGGAAGCGCAAGCGGAAGCCTTAAATACCCTGATTGTATATATTCTTCATATTATCACCAATAGATGGTAAATAGGATATATTATGTCATGGGACTTCGGGGAATTCACAAAGCAGGTTGATGGGATAATCCTTGCAGATGCAAGGCATCACAGGGAAATCTATAGCAGGGATGCGCCCAAATACGTCTTTCTGGCCAGAGAGGGAGATGGGCTCATATATAACCAAATAGACGAGAACGAGTATGTCTGCTTCATCATGGGCAAGCCAGGGATGGTCCATTCAATCAGGTTTCACACCGCATCAGGAGAAAACAGTGATGGACACCGTCATGATATGGCAAGCATATTCCATTATGAGGGAACTGGATGCAAGAATTTCACTTCCGAATTCAGCGAATTTATGAAGGGCGTCATAGAAGTCAGGGGCCCTCTTAGTGATAGAAAGATGGCAGTCGTACATACTGTCTTTGAAAGGGAGCACTTTACGGGAATATGGGATGATGGCGAAGACAACATGAGGATATCCTTCTCATACACCCTTCCTGAGATAATAGAGCGCTTTGACCCTGACACAGAGGGGATAGAGCCATCTGAGCCTGATGAGAGCACAGAAAAGAGCATGTTAGAGAGCGCCAAGAAGAGGGTACTGGAAAATTACACTTTCGCGCCGGCCCCTGGCACCCATATAGATGACCCTGCGGAAAATGCCAAGCTATTGGACGGTTGTGTGACGCTGTATGCCATGAGCAAAACCTCAATACCAGCTGCAGTAAGGGGCCTGAAATTGCTGAAAAGCTACTTCGACAGGAACGGGATAGAATACAGAAGGCTCGTGGATCTTGATGAGTCTCTGTATAGAGCGGAGAGGACGTTTGATAGGTTCAAAATAGATTCCAGCGTGATTCCCTTTGGAAAAGACAGATAAGGGATGTACAAGTGTTGCGCGAGTTCTTCGGGAAGAAGTGGTTTTAAGCAAGGATATTCTAATAACATGATGGATGACAGGGCAACATTTATCGTGCTGGCCGCACTGTTCATCGCTTTCTACCTCATGCCTGTGGCAGCTTCACTCAACCCTGCAGTCAACGGGTTCGCATTATTGCACGAGTACGCCACAGAGCACTTCCTGGCGTGCCTCCTGCCTGCATTCTTCATAGCCGGGGCGATAAGCGTCTTCGTGAAGAGGGACGCCATCCTGAAGTACCTGGGGCCTGAGAGCAGGAGATATGTGTCATATTCGATAGCATCTGTCTCAGGCGCCGTGCTGGCTGTCTGCTCCTGCACGATACTCCCGCTTTTCGCAGGCATAAGGGACAGGGGCGCAGGCCTGGGGCCTGCTGTGGCATTCCTCTTTTCCGGGCCTGCCATAAACATAGCGGCAATAATGCTCACTTTCAGCGTGCTGGGGTTCGAGATAGGCATCGCAAGGGTTATAGCTGCAATCCTGATAGCCATACTGGTCGGGTTCTCCATGGAGCTCATGTTCAGGGAGAAGGGAAAAAGGAAGAGGCTCAAATTAGGAAGCAGGAACACCAAGGCAGGGAAATGGACCCTTCTTGCGTTCTTCTCTTCCATGGTGATAATCATCCTGGCCAACGGCCTGCAGCCAGGCATGCTGAGGTACGCGGTCATGGTTGCGGCAAGCCTGGCAGCCGGCATGATAGCCATGTTCGGGCTGAGGAGGGAGGATTCTGAATCCTGGCTCAGGGAGACCTGGAGGTTCTCCAGGCTGCTCATACCCTACCTGTTCATAGGCGTGTTCATAGCGGGCTTCATAATGCCCCTGCTTCCAGGGGAGCTTATAGAGGCCTTTGTGGGCCAGAACACTGTCCTGGGCAACCTGATAGCCTCTGTCTTCGGGGCTTTCATGTATTTCTCCACCATGACAGAGATCCCCATACTGCAGGCATTCATGGCCAAGGGCATGTCAAGCGGTCCTGCGCTGGCGCTGCTGCTTGCAGGGCCGAGCCTCAGTCTCCCCAACATGCTTGTGATAAGGGGCGTCCTGGGCAACAGGAGGACAGCAGCCTATGTGGCGCTGGTGGTGGTATACTCAACAATAGCCGGGCTGGTTTTTGGGTATCTGGTTGCCTGAAGAGCTGCGCTTGAGCCCTTCGGGAAGAGGTGCGTCACAGCCTCTCCATCGGTTCTGTGACCTCAAGGTAATAGAGCTCCCTTATCTTTCTGCATTCCATTTTGTCGAGCCTATCGCAGTCATCTTTGGTCCGCGTGCCAAGGGATATGTTGGTGAACACATTGGTGCAGCTGCATATTTCCGCTGACGTCACTGTCCCAGTCATGCGGTATGAATGGCCCGGGGGGTTGTTTTTGGGGTCTAGGGGCTTGACCAGGAACGTATAGCCCTGTGAATCCGAAACTGACCACAATTCGCCTACCCTGGCTTCCACAAGGATCATGACAGCCGGCTCGGAGAAGCCCTCTATGGTCATCTCTTTGCCTTCATATTGCTCTGGGGCCTGTTGCAAAGTCCGTGTGCTTGCCACACAGCCGGAGATGAGAATGATTGAAACTATCCCCACTACCAAGAGCCATTTCATGGTTTAGAATTGGGGAGGGATGATTAAAAGGTTGCTGGAGCCCTTCGGGAAGGAGGTATAAGAAATCTTATGGCTTTCAATCCTATTTTTGCTTGCGTTCCCATAGCCAGTGCTCATGGGTGCCTTCTGTCCAGGGGTTCTCCCTTGGCTTTATGTTCCTATTCATGCTCTTTGAGAATACCATCATAATTTAATCACTTATTAGTTGATAAATTGAGGGTTTATAAAGGTTATGGCTGTATGCGCTGGAATTATTCGGGAAGAAGTGAATCAGGCTGTCTGGGCTCTGCCAGTTTCTCCTGTCTGGGCGCTGTTCACTTCCATTGCTGTTTTGTAGAACGTGTTAAGCCTGAATGCGCAGAACGGCAGGTACACTGTGGTGGTCCTGAAGGGGTCGGTCAGCCTGAGATACCTCTTTTGGCCTCTCCTGTACTCCACCTCAAGCCTGTCGCCGCCTGAACCCACAACGTCAATCTTTGGCGTCACCCTCATCAGCTTGGAGAAAGGGGTCGGCCTGACAAACTTGCCTTCGCTGTTTTTCCACATGCCGAAAACCTGGTTTATGGCATAGTTCTCAAGCGTGTCGACAGCCACCCTGTATTCTGTGGGGCTGGACTTGAAGCCTGACCTTACCCAGCTCAGGCTTTTCGGGCTCCTGCCCTTCTCGCTTGAGAGTTTGCCT
>DAOVIL010000095.1 GCA_030673725.1 Candidatus Aenigmatarchaeota archaeon
AGATCCTGGAAGCAGTTCAAGACCAACTCCAACAAGGTGAACGAGAAGGTGGGGGCAGCCATAGTCAAGAAGTACGGGCTTAAGGTGAACCTCACCAAGCCCAAGACCAACCTGTTCATGGAGATACTGAATGACAGAACACTCCTCTACACAGATAGGCTGAGCGGCCCAGGAGGCCTGCCAGTAGGGGTGAGCGGAAAGGTGGTCTGCCTGCTCTCTGGCGGCATAGACTCCCCGGTGGCCGGGATACTCATGATGAAGAGGGGCTGCGAAGTGGAGTTCGTGCACTTCCAGAACGAGGTCGCAGGGGGGATGGGGAAGATGAAGCAGATGATGGCTACCCTTGAGCAGTACCAGCCGAACGCCAGGGTGCATGTTGTGCCCTTCAGGAAGCTCCAGAACGAGGTGATAGCCAAGGTGAAGGCAGACTACAGGATGCTGGTTTACAGGAGGTTCATGTTCAGGATGGCAGAGAAGCTTGCCAAAGAGCTTAAGGCCAAGGCGTTGGTGACAGGAGAGAGCGTCGGGCAGGTGGCAAGCCAGACCCTGGACAACATGCAGGCGATAGAAGCTGTCTCGACGATGCCCATGATGAGGCCCCTTGTGGGGATGGACAAGAAGGAGATAATCGACCTGGCAAAGAGGTATGGGACCTATGATATCTCCATCAAGCCGTACGAGGACTGCTGCACCTTCATGATAGCCAGCCACCCTCAGACCAGGGCCAGGACAAAGGATGTGGACAGGATGGAGAGGGACCTGGATATAAACGGGATGGTGGAAAAGGCCCTGGCCGGCGCCACGGTTTTTAAACATTCAAAGTGAATTAAGATTATTATGGATTACAGGGAGATTGAAGGGAAATGGCAGAAGATGTGGGCAGAGAAGAGGATATTCGAGCCCAAGATTGACAAGAACAGGAAGAAGTTCTTCTTCACCACACCCTATCCCTATATATCAGGCAGCCTTCACATCGGCCATGGCAGGGCAGTAACGGAAAGCGATATCTACTGCAGGTACATGAGGATGAAGGGCTACAATGTGCTCTATCCCCTGGCCTTCCACATAACAGGCACGCCTGTCCTGGGCATATCCTCTGCTATAGAGAAGGGCGACAAGAAGAAGATAGGGCTCTTCGGGGGCTATGTCAGGAATTACGTGAAGGATAAGAAGGAAGTCGCAAAGATAATCGAATCATTCAAGGACCCCTGGAACATCGTCAATTTTTTCACCCCCAAGATGATGGACGAGTACAGCTCGCTGGGGCTGGGAATAGACTGGACAAGAAGGTTCACCACAGGGGACCCTGATTACCAGAAGATGGTTACATGGCAGTTCCTGAAGTACAAGGAAATGGGCTTCCTGACAAAGGGGAGCTATCCTGTCCTGTATTGCCCGACCTGCGAAAGCGCGGTGGGAGAGGATGACATACAGGACGCTGACATTAACCCTGTATCAAAGCAGGACTTCATGTGGGGCAAGTTCAGGCTGAGGGGCACTGACCTGATACTGATGGCAGGCACGACCAGGCCTGATGCCTTCTATGGCCAGACCAACCTGTGGGTCGACCCCACGGCAACGTACAAGATAGTGAAGGTCGGCAAAGAGAAATGGGTCGTGGGTGCAGATGCTGTGAAGAAGATAGAGCACCAGCACGGGAAGCCGGAGGTCCTGGGAGAGATAGGGGCAGACGAGTTGATAGGGAAATGGGTCAGGGGGCCGCTCATAGGGAATGACATATACATCCTGCCCGCTGACTTCATATACGCTAACGTAGGCTCAGGCATAGTGTTCTCTGCGCTGGAAGACCCTGTGGACCTGCTGGAGCTCAAGAAGATACAGACAGACCAGAAGACCATCAGGAAGTACAAGCTGGACGAGAAGGTGGTCGCCAAGCTGAAGCCCATATTCATAATAAAGGTCCCGGGGATGGGAGAGAACCTGGGAGAGGACATATCAAAGGAGTTCGGCATCAAGTCCTTCAAGGACGTGGAGAAGCTGGAAAGGGCGAAGGCAGAGCTCAACAAGAGGGTGTTCAGGAAGGGTGTGATGAGGGAGAACTGCGGCAAGTGCGCAGGCAAGACAGTGCAGAATGCCCTTGTGTACCTGAAGGAGCACCTGATAAAGGACGGTGACACTGTGATGTTCTATGAGACCTCAAGGGAGGCTTTCTGCAGGGACGGCACAAGGATAGTGGTGGCTGTGCTGGAAGACCAGTGGTTCCTGGATTTCAACGCCAACGGGTGGAAGAAGAAGGCAGGGGAATGCCTGGCAGGCATGTCATTCATTCCGGAGACAGCCAGGAAGATGTTCGAGGATGCGTTCGACTGGCTGGACAAGAGGCCCACTGCCAGGAAGAGGGGCATAGGGACGCCATTGCCCTTTGACAAGAACTGGATAATAGAGTCCCTGTCTGACTCTACCATCTACATGAGCTTCTACACCATCAAGAGCATCATCAACAAGCATAAGATAAGACCTGAGCAGCTCAGCACAGACTTCTTCGATTACGTCTACCTAGGCAGGGGGACTGTAGGCAATGTCGCCGCGAGCACTGGCATAAAGCCCGATGCCCTGAAGGAACTCAAGGAAAGCCTGGACTACTGGTACCCGAACGACCACAGGCACACGTACCAGGCGCACCTTTCGAACCACCTGTCCTTCTTCATATTCGCGCATTCAGCCATCTTCCCGAAGAAGCACTGGCCCAGGAAGATATCGCTCCACGGGTTCGTGCTGAGCAACGGGGTCAAGATGAGCAAGAGCAAGGGCAACGTCATCACCCTGCTGGACATCAAGAAGAAGTACGGTGCAGACACGTTCAGGGCGTACATATCCACCACCACCGGCCTGGACGGGGCGTTTGACTGGAGGACGAGCGAGGTCAACAACATGGGAAAGAACCTGGCCGCTATCTTCAGCCAGATCGAGGATATGATGAAGGCGAAGGGCAATTCCAAGCTGAGCTTCGGCGGCAAGGCGTTCATGGCGAAGTTCGAGAAGGCCGTCCTGGACGCTGACAAGGTCTTAGGCGAGATGAAGCTGAAGGATTACGGCGCAATCATGTTGTATGCCATCCCCAACTACATCAAGAAGCTGAAGAGAAGGGTGCCAGAGGGTGAGCTGAAGACCATCTACAGCAGGATAACAGAGAATATGCGGCTGTCAAAAAAGATAAAGTTTAAT
>DAOVIL010000036.1 GCA_030673725.1 Candidatus Aenigmatarchaeota archaeon
CGCTGGCGTTGCTCTCGTTCCCCCTCCAGCTGGCCTTGGCAACCTGGGTTATGTTCAGTTGCCCGCTAAGGCTTTCGCCAAGTGGGATGAAAACGAGGAAGAACGCAGCAAAAACTACCAAAACAAGCCCAGCTACCAATTTCGGGCTGCTTTTGCCTAGCATCAATAGCCCCTCTTCCCTCTCAGAAAGCGGGTTCCCCTCCGCTTTATTATAGAATATAGTTGATTAATTATATAAGGGAGGCTGGAAGAATGCTTTTAAGCCACCCCTTCAAGAATTAAACAATAGAAATCGAACTGAGGTGACTCTTTAATGGCCAAGAGCGCATTCTTTGACATGGGTAAGCCTGCCCTGGAGACGGCATCCAGAAGCCTGCACACATGCAACAGTACAGACAGGATAGGGAAGGTCATAAACCTGATGATTGACAAACCTGCCTACAGGAGGCTGCCTGTCCTTTCAAATGGGGAGTTCCATGGCCTGGTCACCATAATGGACGTCCTGGAGTTCTTGTGCAGGAAGGCCCCAATCATCACGTCAACTGTTTCAAGGATAACCGAGACCAATGTGGTGAAGTTCGATAAGGATGAAACAGTCAGGGGTGCCCTGGAAACCTTCAGGAAGGAGGGCCTGGGTGGATGCCCCATACTGGACGGGAAAAGGCTTGTGGGAATGATATCAGAATGGGACTTTGCCAAGAAAGTTGACAGGAAGACAGGCATAAAGGTGAGGGATGCCATGTCGCACCCTGCTGTCGTGAAGGGCCACTGGCCGGTAAGGGACGTGGCCAAGATGCTGTGCTATGGGGCATTCAGGCGCATGCCTGTGGCTGAGAAGGGGATACTGATAGGGGTGGTCACCCCGCACGACATATTGTCATTCCTCCGCAAGAAGAACAGGCTCGACAAGCTGCACCTGGAGAGGACGCCAATAGACAGGATACTCTCCCCAAGGCTGGTCACGATAGAGCCCAAGGCAGACATCCGGCAGGCAGTTGAGAAGATGTACAGGAACAAGGTCGGCGGCCTGCCTGTGGAGCATGACCAGGAGCTTCTGGGCATAATCACCGAAAGGGACGTCCTGGAAGTGATGGCATGAAGGATGATATAGAGCGCTTTCTTGGGATAATAGAGGAGCTTAAAGGGAAGGCTGTCGTGGTGGAGGGCAAGAAGGACCTGATAGCCTTGAGGGGCCTGGGCTTCGAGGTGATACCCATCAACAGGAGGCACCTGATAGACATAATCCCCTTCCTGGAGGGGAAGGAAGTCGTCATTTTGACTGATTTTGACCCTGAAGGCAGGCGTATATACGCAAGGCTTAAGTATTTATTGACCAAATACAAGATAAAATCAGATTCACGCTTACGAGGTAAGATTATGTCATTAAGAAAGACCAGGATTGAAGACTTCAGGAAACTGGCAGATTCAGTCAGGGCATTGAAAAAGGAAGGTGATTATCATGGCGAAATTAGCGCCAACGTCAATAAAGTACATAATTCACGCAACGATAAAGGCGAAAGGTGTAGTGGAAAAACCGGACGTTATTGGAGCGATTTTTGGGCAGACCGAAGGTTTGCTTGGAACTGACCTGGATTTGAGAGAACTCCAGAGGACTGGCAGGATTGGAAGGATAGAAGTCGATGTGAAGTCTACCGGAGGAAACAGCGAGGGAGAGATAACCATACCATCTTCCCTTGATTCTGCTGAAACAGCGCTTATAGCCGCTGCAGTGGAGACAATAGAGAGGGTAGGGCCCTGCACAGCAGAGATAACCCTCAACAACGTGGAGGACGTGAGGACCGTCAAGAGGGAGTATGTCATGGACAGGGCCAAGGGCATCCTGAAGAGCATGATGGAGAAGGGGATGACCGACAGCAATGATGCCTCTGACAAGATAAAGGAGTCTGTCAGGACAGAAGAGATAGGAAGCTACAAGGGGTCTACCTGTGGGCCGGCACTGATGGATTCTGAGGAGATAATAGTCGTGGAGGGAAGGGCTGACGTCATAAACCTGCTCAGGTACGGTATAAAGAACACGGTTGCCGTTGGCGGGACCTCCATACCGGACGCCATAGTGGAGCTTGCAAAGGAGAAGTCTGTCACCCTCCTTGTCGACGGAGACCGGGGTGGGGAGCTGATAGCCAGGGAGTTCAAGCAGAAGGCGGACATAGACTTCGTGGCACAGGCGCCCCAGGGCAAGGAAGTGGAGGAGCTCACGCAGAAGGAGCTCTTCAAGACCATAAGGGAGAAGGTCCCTGCTTCCCAGTTCCCTGCCAGGAGAGGTACCAGGGCTCCCACAAGGGAAAGGAGCGGAAGGTACGAGAGGAAGGAGCGCCCTGAAAGGGGTGGCAGGTACGAACGGAAGGAACGGCCAGGAAGGTACAGCCGCTCTGACAGGGACCGTCCTGACAGGAGAAGGCCCATGAGAGACGACAGGGAACCCAGGGCCCCAAGGCCGCTCAGGCTGAAGGTGGCCCAGAAGGAGCTCTTCAAGAAGACCCTGGGCGAGCTGGTGGGGACCAGGGCTGCATGCATATTCGACGACAAGGGCGAGCTGCTGGGGAAGGTGCCTATCGCAGAGCTGCCCAACACCCTGGAGACGCTCGAGAAGCCGCACACCGTCATATTCGACGGTAAGCTGGACTTCAAGATTGGCTCTGCAGCCAAGATTAGCGGAGTGAGGTTCCTTGTCTGCATGGACAGGGAGACCTTCTACACGCCGATAACAGTCGTCACCAAGAAAGACCTGGAGTGAGGTTTAAGCCTCACTTCATGCATTTTTTTATTGTTTTGTCAAAGGCAGAATTAAAGACCCTGCCATAATCCTGCTCGTTATGGTATTCGCTTGTGACCGTTATTATCCCATGGTCTGTCAGCTGCACCATGTCCTCTTTCTTCAGGGTAAGCACAGCCTCCACCGCGAGCTGTATGTTGCCGTAGCCTATGTCCCTGAAGGGCGTGGGCGTTGATGACACGCTGGAATCAGCCAGCTTGTGGCAGTGCAGTATCCCATTGACTTCGTCCAGCCAGCCCCACCTCTTGGCGTATATCATGGCATGCAGAAGCGCTTCTGATGAGGGCTTCCTGTGGCCCACTGCATTCACCAGGAAGCTTACCATCCCCGTGGAATTGAGGAACCTGAGGACTTTCGGGAGGTTCTCCAGGGTTATCTCCTTTATGCCAGTATGCTCCCTGACATCGCCCATCATCTTCTGCCTTTCCAGGGAATGCATGGCAACAGCCAGGCAGTCGCCGAGGTTGTTTCCCATCCTTATGCTCTCGTCCCCCACGTACATCTCCACTCCGCTCACCAGGACGATGTCCTGCGGCCTGAGTTCCTTGAATTTGCTTCCTGCCGCGGTTATGAAGAACCTGCCCCTTCTTCTGGACTCCCTGATGCTTATGTTCCCTGCATTATCAGGTGCCCATCCCAGATCGCATATCCTTTTGGCTGTCTTCCTGAAGGCATCAAACAAGCCGCAGCCTATGATATTTTCGCAGTACCTCTCATTTGGATCGGTTAGCACTGTCCTGAACCCTGGCATATTGCCCTGGCTCTCAGAAGCTGTGACCATATGTTTAATGTGGGGGAAGTATTTTAATAACCCCTTTAATATAGTAGTATGGCTGAGGAAACCCCCCAGACTGGAGGGAAAGAGACGCTCATAAACAAGACCAGCTCGCTCTGCCCTGAATGCAAGGCGATAATACCTGCAGAGGTATTCGAGAGGGACGGAAAGGTCTGGATGAGTAAGGAGTGCAAGAAGCACGGCAAATGCGAGGAGCTCTACTGGGGCGACTACGAGATGTTCAAGAGGGCCAAGACATTTGCGCATGACGGGAAGGGGATACATAACCCCAACGTCAAGAAGGAGAAGACAGTGTGCCCGAAGGATTGCGGCTTATGCAAGCTCCACAAATCACATACAGCGCTCGCGAACATCGCAGTGACGACAAGATGCGACAGGAATTGTTGGTATTGCTTCTTCTATGCAGGCAAGCTTGGTTATGTCTACGAGCCCACAATGGGGCAGATAAGGGAAATGTGCAGCAAACTTAAGAGTGAGAAACCGGTTGCATGCAATGCTATCCAGCTTACCGGGGGTGAGCCCACTCTCAGGCCTGACATAATAGACATGATAAAGATATGCAAGGACGAGGGCTTTGACCACGTCCAGCTCAACACCAACGGTATAAGGATTTCCCAGGACCTGGAGTTCACAAAGAATGTGAGGGTCGCTGGTGTGAACACGCTCTACCTTTCATTCGACGGATTGACAGGCAAGTCTAACATAAAGAACCACTGGGAGATACCGGGTGTGTTTGACAACTGCAGGAAAGCAGGGATAGGTATTGTGCTTGTCCCGACGATGATAAGGAATGTCAATGTCCAGGAGGCTGGAGATATCCTGCGTTTCGGTTTTGACAACATAGATATTGTCCGCGCAGTCAACTTCCAGCCAGTCTCTCTGGTTGGCCAGATGCCAAGGGACGAAAGGAAGAAGCACAGGATAACCATCCCTGACCTGATAAAGATGCTGGAAGAGCAGACAGACAACCAGATCACAAGGGACGATTTCTATCCTGTGCCGACCATGCAGAACTTCACATCATTCGTAGAGGCGCTGACAGGGAAGGCTGAATACGACCTCTCAAGCCATTTCGCATGCGGGATGGCGACCTATGTATTCCAGGGCGAGGACGGGAAGATGCTTCCTGTCACCAGGTTCATAGACGTTGATGGGCTGATGGAATACCTGGGGGAGAAGGCAGAGGAACTGAAGGCAGGGAAGAGCAAGCTGATAATGGGACCAAAGCTCCTGTGGGGAATAAGGAAGTTCATAGACAAGGAGAAGGCACCAAAAGGGTTTGGCATAGGGAAGATAATCTACAATGCGCTTGTTAAGCACAACTACAAGGCGCTTGGCGCATTCCACTACAAGTCGCTTTTCGTGGGCATGATGCATTTCCAGGACCTTTACAATTATGACATAGAAAGGGTGAAGCGGTGCTGCATACATTACGCGATGACCGACGGAAGGATAATACCCTTCTGCGCATTCAATGTCATACCTGAATGGTACAGGGATAAAGCTCAGAAAGTACAGGGAATAGATATAGAAAACTGGGAAGCCAAAGCCGGCAGGAAGATAACCGACGATTTGTACAGAAGGGACACACAGAAACTCGAGAGCTCTGAACTCTACAAGAAGACCTACGAAAAGTACCTGAAAAAATAACTATCCCTCCGTAACTAAAATATGTAAAGTATTTAAGGATTACGTTCAGCTTCGATATAAGTATTTAAAGCTTATCATCAATTCTTCACAGTAAAGTATTAACTCACAGGTGACACATGGCTGGAACATTCAAGAAAACTCTTGCAGGGGCTGCAGCGGTTGGAACAATAGCTGTTGCTGCAAAGATGGCAAAGGTTACCAATGTTGACACGAAAAAGGCCGCACAGGCTATCGTTTCTGTTTACAAGGACAATGTAAATTCTTCAATGGAAAGGTCTTCAAAGAAAGCTGACGGCGGTTCTGGCCACACAAATGCTGCAACAGTTTCACACGACCACCGAAACGTTTCACATTCTTTCTCTGTTCCATCTGGAACAATTCCACCTGTTTCTGTCGACCCCAACTATGTCCAGAGGATGAAGGCCGCAGGGACCGGCAGGACCACAGGAAAGGCTGACGTAAGGCAGAGGAAGCTCAGGGGGGACCTCAAGAGGTTCGTCAAGAGCGGCACTGAAAGCATAACCCTTGATGACGGAAGGGAAGTCATCTACAGGGGACATATAGGAAGCGACAGCTTCATAGTCAATGACGGTTACATAGAGCGTGTCGGCAGCAAGGGCAATGCCCTAAGATTGTGGGGCAAGCTCATGCCCATCCTCCAGGATGACAGCGGAGGCGATGAGAAGCCCGAAAATAAATACAAGGCCATAGAAATCAGGGACGAGAAGCTCCTCAACCAACTTGTGAACAAATTCAAAGTAAGGGCGGTGCAGGTAGGCGACACTATGAAGCCGCTTGAAACCTACAGGAATAAAATCTTCGGGCAGATAATAAATGTTAATCCTAATAACGTGGTCGATGCACAGGACACCTTCAGAGTATTATTGAATGATGGAACCCTTCTGGAAGATTTCAGACTCGGTAGTCTGGTTGGGACAGGGATATGGAAGGATTACAGAGGAAAGGAATTTGAA
>DAOVIL010000057.1 GCA_030673725.1 Candidatus Aenigmatarchaeota archaeon
CCCTTGATGATGCCCTTCGGAAGGGACGGGAGGCACAGCATCTGGATGCCCTTCATGCGCTTCCCTATCGACATCATCTTCATAGACAGGGACAAGAGGGTCGTTGACGTAAAGGAGAACTGCCAGCCGCTCCGCTTCCTCAACCCCTTCACTTGGAGGCTGTTCTGGCCCAAAGAGAAGGCCCGTTACGTTCTGGAGACAAAGGCTGGCCTGGTCAAATCCACTGGAACAGAACCAGGCGATGTCCTGGAATTCTAGTTTCTGGTCAGGTCGTAGTCGAAGTTGGGGTTGCCTATGAGTGCCCTTGTTATCCCTGATACGAACTTGTACTGCTCCTCGAAGAACCACTGCCCGAACTCTGTAGACAGCTTGTGGGCAGCCACCTTAGGCCCTACGAAGAACGGTTCAGTTGCCCTGAAGGCAAGGCCGGTCACAACCCAGTACTTGAATTTGTTCCACTCGCTCACATCCCCGTACTTCCTGATGTTATAGATAGTGCCGTCCACATTGAGCATCCTATCTTCCAGGACTTCCCCGTACTTTGATATCTTGTTGGTGCCGTCCCTACCCCACCACTTCTTGAACCTCTCAGTATCGATACACATGTCAGGGTAGTTCTCGAGTGTAACCCACTCGCCACCTGGCTCAGAGAACCCGCCCCTGAAGAACTCCGAAAGGTTCTGGTCATTGTATTTAGATTCCCTTTCGTTCACCAGGTATCTAATGTTTTCTGTGAGCACGTTGTCTATGTCGTTCGGCAGGTTACTCCTTTTCTTCTGAATGTATATCGGGACCTCCTTTCCTGTAGCAGGATCCACCACAGTGTACATGCTGTCTATCTCTATTGCGCCTCTCCTGAGGTCGTCTATGGCTGCCATCTTCGGAGAGAACAGCTGGAAATCAGTCTCTATCGCCTTGCTCCTGCTGTTTATGTATGCCCCAAACATCCTCTTTATGGCCTTCTTCACCCTGGTGTCCTCTGGGATGTGGGGGTGTATCATTCTGACTATCCCGCGCTTTATGTAGTTGGAGATGAGCGGCCCGGCTTTGCTGGAGTCCTTGAGCCAGGGGTATTGCGTGCCTTTTCTGACCCCGAGAAGATAACCGCCTTCCATTGCCCCGTCTGTGCCGAACAGCCTGGAGGCCCTCTCGATTCTCCTGTCCCTGGGCTCATAGCTCTCCATGGCGAACTGTTTCTCGAGGTACTGAGCGTTTGGTATACCGCTGTTGACCTCTTCCTTGAATAGCTCTATTTCCCTGTCCATAAGCGCTGTTCCTGTCATAATATCACCTTTTAGATTGCAACCGGCTTAAGCTCGGCTTCCCCGAACATTCCGGCCACATCATCCTTAAGGTCTTTAAAGTAATTCCCGACTTTGTCTATCATGCTGTCACCTTTCCTTTCCCTGACCTTGTATGTTGCCATTGCGGCTGTGTAGGCTTCCCTTGCGTCTTCCAGCCCTTCCATCCCAAGATCCTTCAGGGCTCTCAGAAGGGTTGCCTCGTAAAGGTCGTGGTCCTTTGGCTTGATTGTTGATTCTACTATCTCGTGAATCTTCAAGTAGTTTTGGGTTGCCTGCTTAAGGCCTTCCTTGCTCATGCTGTACTTCCTGGCAGCACTTGCGACTCCTTCGTACATGTCCTGGAAGATTTTAGGAATATCAGAAACCATAGGAATGTCTATGTGGCCGTTCGTGTACCACCTTCCCCAGGCGTCATCATCCAGGAGCTCGCCGAGCCCGGTTGTGTGCACATCCTTGCCGAACTCTTCGCCCTGGACAACACTTCTTACCAGGTCCTTGAAGGCAGCATACTCTGCATCAGCCCTGTCCCCGGTGAACCAGTTCCAGACGTTCTTTGCATACTCTATTCCGTCCGTGGCCGCTTCGCCCCAGGTCTTCTCCCCGAAAGTTTTTCTTGCAGTCATATCAATCACCACTGTCACTACTAATAAGTGACATTTATGATATATAGATGGAAAGGGGGTATTTAAAGGTTACGGTGAGGTTCTTGGTATCGGTTTTGGGCCCAAAAACAGCCGTTTTGGCCTATTTCTCAGTCAGTGCAGACCTCAGGTAAATAAGACCCTCTATCACCAAAAACGGTATGATGAGGCCCATAACAGAGCCCACTATCACGTCGTACTTGTAGTGCACGCCTAGGAACAGCCTGGAGACAGCCACAAGTGTGGGTATTATGAAGAGCGGCAATGTCCATTTCTTCCTGAAGACTATGACCAGTGAGGAGAAGAACACGAATATCGTGGCTGAATGCCCTGAAGGGAATGTGGAGTCAGGCAGGCAGTAGGGGTTGCAGCCTTCTGAGGGGCAGGGTACACATGGCCTGGGAATGTCAAAGATGAGCTTGGCAGCCTGTATGGCACCGAAGGTGATGTAGAGGGATATCAGGAATACCACGCTGAACTTCTTGAACTTCCTTCTCTTTGGGCCCCGCTTCTTCCCCCTCCAGAATGATATCCTCGGGAACAGGTACATCAAAACCAATACGATGCTGATTACCACCCACAATAGCGGTTCACCAAAGAAGCTTATAATGTCCCACATCACTCTTCCTCCAACAGCTCTATCTCGTCTGCTTTAAGCTTGGATTTGAGGCTCATTAATGTTTTCCTTGCCCTGTCGCTTATGAACACGTCAAGGGTGTCGCCTTCCATCACATCCTTCCCTATGGTTACATCAGGCATGCTTATCGCCACCTTGTCGCCCATCTGCGCCTCATCCACGCCTTCTCCCCTCATCTGGACTTCCTTCACCTCGCCTATGCTCTTGCCTTTCTTCAGGAGCTTGTATCCGGGCTTGAGGGTGCCCTTCTCTATCTCCACCCCGAATACTGCCGGCTTCCTCTGCCTGAATACGAATCCTGGAAGCACCCTCATCCTGGCGGGGTGGGGCACTGATTCCAGCATGGCTTCTTCTTTGCGCTTCTGGGCATCCTTCTCCCATTCCCTGAATTCCTCTATCAGGGAGTATATCACCTCAGAAGCGAATATCTTCACCTTGTTGTCCTTTGCCAGGGCAAGGATGTCCTGGGGAATCTTCACGTTGAACGCGAATATCTTCGGCTCCTCCTGTGTCCTCATCTCCATTATGTCAGCCTTTGTGACTGCCCCCACATGCGCCTTCCTTATGGGTACAGTGTCCTTCAGGCTCTTTATGAGGGCCTCCAGTGAGCCCAATGTGTCGGCCTTCAGCAGCGCGCCTGCTGCCTCTGTCTCTATCTCGACTTCCTCTATCTCCTCCTCTATCTCCTTCAGGGCCTTATCCACATCCTTCCTGTCCTTGACAGCCCTCAGTGGAGAGCCTGCTATCACCTTCTCTATGCCCGGGGCTGCTATCTTCACACCAGCGGCGGCTGATACTGATTCCACGTTCTTGAAAGCCTTCTCTATCCTGAGCTCCTTCAGTGCAGCTGGTTCCATAAGCGCTTTCACCTTAGTGGTGATGGGCTCTGCGCCCCCTATGACAAGCCAGTCCCCCCTGTTCACCTCTCCGTCATATATTATAGCGTCTATCGTCATGCCAAGGCCCTTCACTTCCTTCACCTCCAGCACAGTGCCCTTCCCTTCACCTGGTTTTATGTAGAGCCCCTTCTCCAGGAACTTCTGGCACACTCCGCAGAGGACCATCAGTATGTCTATTATGCCTTCACCTGTTATCCCTGAGACAGGCACTATGGCTATCTGTTTAGTGTAATCAGAAACCCTGTCATAACGCTCAGTCTCGAACCCCCTTTCAGTCAGTTGACCTATCAGCCTGTACATCTTGGTCTCCAGCTCGTCCTGCGCCCTGTCTGACTGCTCCTTCAGGCTTGTCAGGAAGGGCGCACCCTTCTGGGGGTTCCAGCCTGCCATCCTGTCGATTTTGGTGGCTGCCACTATGAAGGGTGTCTTGTACTGCTTCAGGAAATTCAGGGATTCGTCTGTCTGCGGCTTGAACCCCTCATTGACATCTACAACGAGAATGGCCATGTCAGCTATCGCCCCGCCCCTCTTCCTTAGGGTCGTGAATGCCTCATGCCCTGGAGTATCTATTATTAGCAGCCCTGGCATCTTGAGCTCTATCTTCGCCTTTTCCATCAAATTGCCGCATATCTTCCTGATTGTGGCCATGGGGATGTTGGTCGCCCCTATCGCCTGCGTGATGAGCCCTGCTTCCCCCTTTGCGACAGCGGTTCCCCTGATCTTATCCAGGAGTGTCGTTTTGCCATGATCTACATGCCCCAAGACCGCAAGTATGGGCGAGCGTATCTTCCTTTCCATAGGCCATCACACTCTTTATATTAAACGTGCGTTCAATATTAAATATGCTCGATATCAAGCTTTTGCGCGAGAGGCCGGATATATTGATAAACGACCTCAAGCGAAGGGGAGACAAGGACAAGGAGAAGTGGGTCGCGGACTTCACCAAGCTCGACAAGGAGAGAAGGCAGGCCGTCTACAAGATAGAGCAGGACAGGAAGGAGAGGAACGCCATCTCAAATGAGATAGCCAGGATGGTGAAAGAGAAGAAGAACATCTCCTTCAACCGGAAGCAGATGGGCATTGTAAATGAGAGGATAAAGAAGAACGAGGCCAAGCTGGCCAAGCTTGACGGGAAGCTCAGCTTCTACCTTCTCAGGTTCCCGAACATACTGCACAAGTCTGTCCCAAAGGGAATGGATGATTCCCAGAACAAGGAGGAGAGGAAGTGGGGCCACCAGCCCAA
>DAOVIL010000055.1 GCA_030673725.1 Candidatus Aenigmatarchaeota archaeon
ATCAAAATGGTGCTTTCCGGTGAAGGCGCCGACGAGATATTCGGCGGCTATGACAAGTACAAGGCAATGGCCGCGAGAAGGTACTACACTAAGGTTCCGGGGGCTCTCAGGAAGCCGGCAAACCTGCTGGCCAAGAGGAAGATGGGAAAGGAAAAGTACGGAAGGTTCAAGGAGCTCATGGGAAAGGACTGGCTAAGCTCTTATCTGGCTTACATCTCCACGTTCTCTGAGGAGGAGAAGAGGAGGCTCTACGCCACGGAATTCGTGAGGGCCGCAAACCTGGATGAGAGGGCAAAGCTGGCCACGCTGGTGAAAGGCAGGGGCAGCATGGAGAACATAATATACCTGGACTTCAAGACACAGCTTCCTGAGGACTATCTTATGAAGGTCGACAAGATGACGATGGCAAATGCTATAGAGGCCAGGGTGCCGCTCCTTGACCAGAAGGTGGTGGAGCTGTCCATGAGGATACCGGCCAGCATGAAGGTGAGCAGGATGAAGACCAAATACATGTTCAGGAAGATGGCCGCCAAGAAGCTGCCCAGGGAGATAGTGCAGAGGAAGAAAAGCGGTTTCACCCTTCCCACAGAGAAGTGGATGAAAGAAGGCATGAGGGAGGTCGCCCTGCAGATGTTCGAGTCTGCCCCGAAGGAGATAATAGACAGAAAGGAAGCCAGAAAGATAATAGAGAAATACGAGAGGAGCAAGCGGTACTACACTAGGCAGTTGTGGTCTATCTTCTCCTTCGTGCTCTGGCACAAGATGTATTTCGGGAAGGAGAAGCTTTCTTTGAACATGGAGAAGCACCTGTCATGAAGATAGCGATACTCGGCGCGAGGAGATACCCTCCGAAGATGAGCGGCATAGACAAGCAGGTGTATAACCTGTCCCTCAGGTTGGAAAAGATGGGGCATGAGGTCTTTGTCTTCGTGTCAGAGAGGAAAGGGAAGAGCCCGAGCAAGAACATACACTTCATCAGGATACCGAGCATAAGCATAGAGCTGTCTGACATCAGCATGTCCTACCTTTCTTACAACATATTTTCAGTCCCGAAACTAGTGTCTGCCATAAGGAAGCACAAGATAGACGTGCTGCACGCCAATAACCCGCCGTCCGGGGCGATAGCGTACATGGTGAAGAAGCTGACCGGGATACCAGTAGTGTACACGCTGCGAGGGACGATACCAGACAACAAAGCAGCAAGGGGCAGCATGGTGTCCAAGCCGCTGTCACTGATGGAGAAGATGGCGCTCAGGGCTGCTGACATGTCCACTGCGCTCACTGAACACATAAAGAGGACGACAGAGAAATACCACAGGAGGAAGCTCAGGATGGTGGTCATCCCCAATGGCATAGACACCAGCAAGAAGGGCAAGGCAGGCAAGGTCAGGAAGGAGCTCGGGCTGAAGAAGGAGCACAAAGTTATCACGTTTGTCGGAAGGCTTGTAGGAGTCAAAGGGCTGAAGTATCTGATTGATGCCATGAAGGGCATTTCAAAGTCGCACCCGGACGTCAGGCTGCTGATAGTGGGCGGAGGGCCGATAAAGGATTCCCTGGAAGAGCAGGCAAGGAGGAACGGAGTCAAGGAGAATGTCATATTCACGGGGCCCAGGACAGATGTGCCGGACATACTGGCAGACTCTGACATGCTTGTGTTGCCCTCTCTCCATGAAGGCTTCCCCAATGTGGTGCTCGAAGCCATGGCAGCTGGCAGGCCGGTCGTGGCCACCAGGGTGACGAGCAACCCTGAGATAGTCAAGCCCGAGTTCGGCGCGCTGGCAGAGCCCAGGGACCCGGAGAGCCTGGAAAAGGCAATCAGCTCGATGCTGTCAAGCAAGAGGCTTGAAGCAATGGGGAAGGCCGCGCTGAAGGAGTCCAGCAACTACTCCTGGGAGAACGTGTCAAGGATGTTCGAGAAGGTCTTCAAAGAAGTTGCCCGAAAGAGGTGAGGTTCAGAAAGTCCTCCGGGGTTGGTTCTTCTGCAGTTTCCGCTTCCTCTCCTTCGTACAGCAGCTTGTATATGCGTATTGCGCCGTTGTCGAAGGCCTTCTCCACAGGAAAGCCATAGCCGTCCATGAACATTAGGCTGGTGAACACATTCTTATATGCCTCTTGAGGGATATAGAACACGCCGAAGTTTGTTATGGCCACGCAGCCCCCGATGTCAGGTGTCTCTGTCCCTGCCTTGATTATCCCAGATGTCGTGCAGACATCGTTTATGTAAGCCCTGGAAACGTACTGGTCTCCCTGGGATACCAGGAACATGGGAGTTCCGCTCAGCCCTGGGCCCTCAAAGGGCAGCCATATTGAATAAGGCCCGCTCTTGAACTCGTAGACGGTCTTGTTGCCCTGGGGATAAAGCCCTGTCTGCTGGAACTGCAGCATGCCAATTATCTGTTTTCCCTCGCTGCCTATTTTTGATATTGCTCCGTATTTTCCAGGCAGGGTATAGTCCATTAGGATGTAATCCACATGGTATCTCTCCCTTAGCCATGTTTCACATGTGTAGTGCTCCTTAAGGTTGAAATCGCATGTATCGTCGCTCCAGTTCTTGGCGTCGTTCATGAACCAGATTGCTATATCATATCTTGGGCCGGCGCCTCCCCCATCGCTTACGCTCGGCCTCTTCCCGCGCGTCTGGAACCAGTAGCCGAAGTCCCACCAGGAGAGGATATTCGAGTCCTCTGGAGTTTCCGTCGCAAGGAAATCCATTGCCTCTTTCCAGTATTGGTTAAAAGATGGGCCCATGCTGTTCGAATAGCTGTAAGCGTTGGCAAAGTTGATAGAAAGTAGAAGTACAATAAGGACTGTTAGGGGTACTGAGATGTAATTTATATTTTCTTTTAATGTTTTTGCCTTCTTCCAGACAGGCATCCGTGACGCATATTTTATTATTTCAGATACTGTAAGACCTGCAAGGAGTGCCGCGGGGGGACCCAGAAGGAACAGCAGCCTTATCATGCCGAAGATGCCGAAGATACTTGAGATCATCCAGAAAAACACAAAGATGTAAATCCAGTCGAACCTCTTGTAAAATTTGAATGCTAGAATAGCCATGCCGATGAACATGAAGATTGATATGGAAAGGTACGGCATCACGAGATTTAGCTGCGGTAATATACCAGACGCCCACTGAGATCCGGTTGATTGCATTATGTTGGCCCAGTTGCCTGGCATCTGCTCTGCAACTGTTTGCCCTGCAGTGCCCTTGGACAATGTTACAACGTTTATGAAGGAATTCATTATGTTATAAGTGAAATCTGAGAACATGGAAGATATGATGAGCCCCAGTAAAGCTATTGCCAGTATAGCCGGGACGGTGTATGGGATATATTCCTTCTTTACGAGGCCATATCTCCCTATAGCATATCTTATTAGCAATATTGCTGAGACGCTGATTGTGACTATTGGAGTAATCTGATGTAATTGAAAATGGAATGGGAACAGAAGCGTCAGGCCATAACCCAAAACCAGCGTGGGCAGACATGACATTAGGAGCCTCGGAGAATATTTGTTTATCAAAAGCATGAATATGGTAAACCCGGCGAATAGCAGGAAGAAGTACTGTACACCTCCCCAAGTCTCGGCAAGTATAGCCAAAGATACCCCGGAAAGTATGCCCCATTTCCATGATTCTCTCCTGTATGCGAGTATGAATCCGTATATGGTCAGCAGTATAAACACCCCTGCTATACCCTCCTTTTCAAAGAACCCGGCCGATGTTCTAGTTATGAATGCGGGGACCACTGCCAGGAAGAACGAAGATAGGAGGCCCGCCCTGGCCCCAAAAAGCTCTCTTCCCAGGAAGAACATTATTATAACGGCAATTGCCCCCATTATTGCAGGAAACAATATGGCAAACTCGAGATAGCTCATGCCCAAACCAAAGAACGAGACGTAAACTAATACTGGTAGATAATAAAGTACTGGAGGGTCATTTGCTGCCGGAGTTGCGCCAAATGGGTGGTGCCTCATGGTGTCCAGCTCAGGCAGCTGCCAGTTGTTCTCCAGGACATATTCGCTCATCCTGTACAGATAGAATGGGTCTATGGCCTGAAGCTCGCCGAACCTGGCAGGCAAAGACCTCACCCAAAACGCGCTAATTGTTATGAGGACTAATATCAATAGGTATATAACCGTTTTCTTATCGATTTTGGGCGCAAATTTGGATAATGCTTTTATGTCCATACAAATATCTTTTGATATATTGTTAGCGTTTTTAAATACGTGTATTGATGGCATATGGAATCAGTAATAATAGTGTGTTTGGTGTCCTTCTTGGCCACGCTTTTCATAGCCCCAAAACTGATGAGGTTTTTGAGGGGCTGCGGCATACTGGGCATAGACCAACAGAAGGAAGATAGGCCCATTGTACCAAGCTCCGGTGGCCTGGCAGTCGCTTTTGGCCTGCTGTCCGGGATAATGGCATACATAGCGCTCAGCACGTTCGTACTGCAGAATACTATAGAGCTGAACCTGATACTTGCGGCATCGAGTGCCATACTGATAGTGACGCTCATCGGGGTTCTGGATGACATCAACATAAAGAGCACCAAGAAGAAGGATTCATCTGGCACAGAGGAGTTCAGGGTTGGCCTCCCCCAGTGGCTTAAGCCGCTTCTCACGCTGCCTGCTGCAATACCGCTTATGGCTGTGTCTGCGGGCGAGAGCTTCATAACACCTCCCTTCATGGGCTCGTTCGAGCTGGGACTAATGTACCCTCTACTGATGGTTCCTCTGGCAGTGCTTTGTGTGTCCAACGCAACAAACATGCTCGCGGGAATGAACGGGCTGGAGTCCGGGCCAGGGTTCCTGG
>DAOVIL010000007.1 GCA_030673725.1 Candidatus Aenigmatarchaeota archaeon
GAATCATACAGGGCCATATGCAAGAGCCCCTTGATGAGGCAGGCATCCAGCAGGCAAAAAGGGTGGCTGAGCGCCTGAAGACCGAGAAGATAGACGCTATTTATTCCAGCGACCTGAAGAGGGCCAGGATGACTGCAGAGGAGATAATCAAGCACTATCCTGATGTTCCTGTACATTTTGTGAAGGAGCTGAGGGAGCGGGACTACGGCACAGCCACAGGGAAGACCAGGGACGAGGTCAGGAGATACAGGGAGGCACACAACCTGCCCAAGTACGACTACACGCCAGAGGGAGCAGAGAGCTTCCAGGACATGAAGGATAGGCTGATGGCCTTCCTGGAGAAGACCAAGGAAAAGCATAAGGACCAGACAGTCCTGTTCGTCACCCACGGAGGGGTGAAGAGGATAATGATTAGCACGCTCCAGGGCCTGCCCCTGGAGGAGGCTGTGAAAACCAGCTGGGGCAACACCTCTGTCAGCATCATCAACTTCAGCGACAAAGGCCACGAAGTGATGTTCTACAACTGCACGAAGCACCTCGATTAATTTTGCAAGATGTTTCCTTGGCTAAAGAATCAGTAAAGGAAGTAGAAGCTGCTCTTCTTCCTACTTCAGGCTTTCGAGCTTCTCCAGCCGCTCCCATTCTGCGTCAATGTGCTTTTGTATCTTGGCTATTTCGCTCTCAGTGAGATGCTTGAACCTGCCCTGGAGCTTCAGGTACTCTTCTACTGGGTTTCTCTGGCTAATCCGTTTCGTGACCCTGAACTGCCCGTCTTCTATTTCATAAAGGACCCACATACCGGTTTCTACTGCCTGTTTTCCAACTTCCACTGTCTTGGATACCCCAAATTTCCAGCCAGTGGAACAGGGGCAGTGGATATTAATGAAGGATGGCTGTTTTTCAAATGCCTTCTTGACCTTAGCCATCAGGTCAGCAGGATAGGCTACAGACGCTGTGGCAACATAGGGTATCCTGTGGGCAGCTACAATCTCCTCAATGGATTTTTTCTGCTGTTCCTTGCCGATTGTCAGCTTCCCAGGGGGGCTTGTGGTAGTCCAGGCACCATAGGGGGTGGCGCCGGAGCGCTGAATTCCCGTGTTCATATAGGCCTCATTGTTGACGCAGACCTGCGTGACCTTGTGGCCCCTCTCAAGCATGCCTGAGAGCGCCTGCAGGCCGATGTCGAACGTGCCTCCGTCGCCCGCTATCGCCAGGACCTTCCAGTCCTTTCCCAGCTTGTTGACCGCCGCTTCTATGCCGCTTGCCACAGCTGATACGCACTCGAATGCTGTGTGTATCCAGGGCACCTTCCAGGCAGTCAGCGGGTAGACTGAGGTTGTCACTTCCAGGCAGGATGTGGCTGTGGTCACTATGACCTTCTCAGGGCTGGCCTTTCCTATCAGGTTCATCGCAATCCCTATGCCGCAGCCCGCGCACAGCGCGTGCCCGGATTCCAGAAGCTGGGTCATATATCCCTATTTGGCCCGTCCTTTTATAAGCTTATTTCAGGGCCTTCTGCCTATTGTCGAGCCCTTTGGCTGGAGGGTGAAATAAATAAAACTAGAAGCTGGCCTGTCAGGCCAGCCGCCTCATATGGCTCAGAAGGGCTTACTTCTTCTTTTCCTTCTTGAGCTCTTTCTGGGCCCTGAGCTCGTCCATTTCGAGCCAGACAACGAACAGGCCGACTATTATCAGGAATATGGGTATGACGCCTGTAAGGACGGTTATGAAGTTCCTCAGCCAGTCGATGCCGAAGGTGCCCAGCACTCCCAGTATGGGGATGACTGAGTCGACGAAAAGGCCTAAGCCGATTACTATCAGTATGAGCCCAATTATTATCTTCAGTGATGGATGCATTGTTTTCCCTCCTACCTATAATTCCTTTCTTGGTGATTGTATTTAAAAGTTTGTCTGACCAAAAACACTTATTTAAGCAGTATTCCCAATAATTAGCTATTGAGTGAGGCGTATGGTATACAAGCACATAGCAAAGCTGTGGAAGAGGCCGAGGGAGTCTGTCCCGATAACCTGGAAGCAGAGGCTGATAGACTGGAGGAAGGAAGGGACAGTGACCAGGATAGAGAGGCCCACCAGGATTGACAGGGCCAGAAGGATCGGCTACAAGGCCAAGCAGGGCTTTGTGATGGTCAGGGTGAAGGTCCCAAAAGGAACCAGGAAGAGGCCCAAGCCAGCAGGAGGCAGGAGGCCGAAAAGGGCAGGAAGGTTCTTCTCTTTGGGAAAGTCAAAGAGATGGGTGGCTGAGGAGAAGGCTGCCAGGAAGTTCGCGAACCTGGAAGTGCTCAACTCTTATTATGTAGGGGAAGACGGTGACACACTATGGTACGAGATAATAATGGTCGACCCGAAGAACCCCTCTATAATAAAGGACAAGGACATCAGCTGGATAGGCGAGCACAAGGGACGCGCTTTCAGGGGCATGACATCCACAGGGAAGAAGGGAAGGGGCCTAATGAAGAAGGGAATAGGCGCAGAGAAGGTAAGGCCCTCGCTCAGGGCAAAGAAGAGGCGCGGGAAGTAACTGCTTTTACGATAGCAACAAACTGGTTCTAGCTTTATAAATGTATGCGACCTAATTATATTCATGGTGTTTGAAACCATTATCCAGAACATGCAGACAATGGGCTTCTTCCAATATCTGTTCCCATTCCTGCTTGCACTGGCAGTCCTTTACGGCGTCATGACAGTCGCCATGAAGGACAAGATGCCGAAGAACGCGATTGCACTGATTTCGCTGATACTCTCGTTCTTTGTCATGCTGTTTGTCAGTGCCAACCCTGGGATAGTAGGATTCCTGATGAACATCTCTGGCTACTGGCTGGTGATAGGATGCGGAATACTGTTCCTTCTGGTTTTGCTGGGAATGTTCGGAATAAAGACCGAAGACCTGATGAAAGGGGAATGGAGCAAATGGATCCTGATACTTGTCGTCGTGGCAATCGCATTGGTGATTTTCTTCGGTGCAGGTGGAGAGGCCCTAGTCGGAGTGCCCTCGGGAGTATTCAGTTCTGAGCTGTGGACGATAGTGTTCTTTATCGTCATACTGGCTCTGGTGATGTTCGTGATGGGCAAAGAAGGCGGCGGTGGAGAGAAACCCAAAGCACCCGGTACCTAAGCTGCGTTTTTGCTTTTTCTTTTATTTTCACGCTTTAGCCCCAGGGCTATCCAGGATGATTGCTTCAGAAAGAAATCACGCCTGCTTCTGCTTCAGCGTTCTTATGGTCTCTGAGAGGGACCTGAGGGACTGCATCATGGGCGTCAGGCTGTCCTTTATTGCCCGTTCCATCGCTTCTGTCCTCTCGCTCAGCTCGCCTATTGATGATCTGTATGACTCCATCCCAGCCTTTATCTCTTCCACTCCTGCAGAGCCTGCTCCCCTGCCAGCTCCTGCTTCCATGCTGGCTATCTTGGTGCTGACAGCGTCAAGCCTTCTCGAGAGCTCTGTCACATGGCCTTCTATTGCCCGGACCCTCTCCTCCACTATGCTCTCCGCTATCTCTTCCATGTCTCCCCTTCCTACAGCTCCCCTTCTCCTCGCTCCAGGAGGCGGCGGCAGGGGCGCCATCTCCTCGTCCTCGAACTCGTCTTCCAGCGGAGGCAGTGGTGCCCTTCCAATGGGTTCAGGCGGCAGGGGCGCTGCCTCTGGGGGCCTCCAGCCTCCTGTAGGTGATACAGGTTCTGCAGGCATCGGCTCCTCTGGAGGGGCGAACCTTCCTGGAGGGAACTCTGCCATCTCGAGCGCACCTGGCCCTGGGGGCGGCTCTGCCATCTCTGGTAGGGGTGGTGGCGCAGGTGCTGCGGCTGGCTGTCTCGGAGGGGGCCTTGCTGGCGCTATGTCAGGCACAGCAGGCCTGGGAGGCGCACCGGCCACAGCTTCCTTCAGCACTCCCTTCATTGCCTGGTCCACTTCTCCTGGGCCGTATCCTTCTGCCCTTAGGGACCTCAGTATCTCGACCTCTGACAGCCCCTGGGCTGACAGCTCCTTTACTCTCCCTCCTGCGCCAGGCTTGCCTGGCGTCGCCTTGGGCTTTTTCTTAAAAAGTGATAAACTTACCATACCTCTCCTAATAGAATATTTTGTATTTGCCTCTTATTAATGTTATTCACTGACGCCTTTCTTTGACCAGTAGCTCTTGAGCCTCTCATCCAGGAGACGCTCGACCTCCTCCCTTATCATGAACTTGGATTTCAGGGGGCTGTATATCTCAAGAAGCGTCTCAAGCTCCTTTATCTTGGTCATGCTGACTGATTTCTTCAGCCTGTCAACTATGTCCTTTATCGTCCCCTCTATCTTTATTATCCTCTCGCTCTCGTCTATTATGGCCTTCTCCAGTATCTCCACCATCTTCTTGACCTGCTTCGTCTGCTCCAGCAGGGCCTCCTCCAGTGTGGTTATCCTGGAAGTGGCCACTTCGGATTTCTGCTCCAGAATCCGCAGCCTTCTCATGTTGGAGTTGGTCCTTTCAACAAGCTCTGTAAGGATCTCCCTGATGGTGAGTCTGGCTGGTGCTTTTTTTGGCATACCTGTTTTTTATTAAGTCGTCTGGGCATAAATATATACAGGGGTGCCTATGGCTGCTTGTACTTGTCCTTATGAATATAACGAAAATAAGATGCAGATACGCTTCAACTGCATAGGCAGCTTATTCGGCTCTTCCATAGAGGACTTCCCTGAGGTGATGGCCCGGGCAATGGATGCCGTCCTGGAGACGAAGAAGGTGCAGTCGATTGTTTTTGCCAGGGAGGGGGAATATGAGTACGACGCAGAGCAGGTCGGGATGCTGCTGGAGATAGCCCATATCATAGAGTATGTCATGAGGGAGAAGCTGATATCCAGTGCACAGCTGATGTTTTCCAAGTGCAGGAAGTGCTACCCTGAGTGGCACGGGATGCTTAACCATATAGTGTTTGACCTGCTGAGGAGCGACCCGATAGGCGGGTATGTGCAGCTTACCAGGGAGATACGGATGCTCAAAGCCAGGCTGTCCAAGGAGAGGGACAGGAGATACCAGCTCTGCCTCAGGAAGTATATGAGGGAGATACTGGAGGTCATAAGGGGCAGGCTGGAGGAGACCAAGATAGTGAAGGGTGCCAAACCCCACATAATGGGATACCATATTGGCGACAGGAGCCTGTACAGGCAGCTGTTCATGCCAAGCACCAGGCCGAATTTCATGTTCACCCGCTTCATGGTAACCCCGCCTGAAGGGGGCAGGAGCGTTTCCAGGTACAAGATAGGGGACGTGCAGATAGAGATATACAAACTTCCCGATGAGGCCCAGTATTTCTACCATGTCCTGCCGCCTGAGTTCAGGCTTCCAGAGGACCAGTACGCTGTTTTGGATGCTGCCAGGAGGTACATGGCCACGCACAGGCCCACCACTGCAGAGTTCATGAAGTCTGAGAGGATAAGGGACATCTTCTTCAACATAGGCCGGGACACAATCAGGGACACTGCAGACTCCATGAAGGTACACCTGACGTCCAGGCAGGTGGACCAGTTGGCGAACATACTGACCAGGTACACTGCAGGGTTCGGGGTGCTGGAGATACTCCTGGCTGATGAGCACCTGCAGGACATATACCTGAACTCCCCGATAGAGAGCCAGCCCATACTGGTCTTCCATGGGGAGTGGGGGGAGTGCAAGACCAACCTCATCCCGACAAGGGAAGACGCTGAAGCATGGGCGACCAGGCTGAGGATACAGTCAGGAAGGCCGCTGGACGAAGCCAATCCAGTATTGGACGTGGACATATCCATACCAGGGGGGAAGGCCAGGTTCGCTGTAGTGACCAACACCCTTTCCCCAGAGGGGCTGGGCTTTGCCATAAGGAGGCACAGGTACAAGCCCTGGACGCTTCCGCTCTTCATACAGAACCAGTACATCAGCCCGCTTTCGGCAGGCCTGCTCTCGTTCCTGGTTGACGGGAACGCTGCCATGCTGGTGGCAGGCGGGAGGTCTTCGGGAAAGACATCGCTGCTTTCAGCCATGATGCTGGAACTGCTCCCGAAGGTCAGGATAGTCACGATAGAGGATACCCTTGAATTGCCGGTTGAGCAGATGAGGAACCTGAAGTACAACATAGAGAGCCTCAAGTCCAGGTCTGTGATAACAAGGGTGGAGACAGAGATGCCTGCAGACGAGGCTTTGAGGACGTCGCTCAGGCTGGGTGATTCAGCCATGATAGTGGGGGAGATACGTAGCGTGGAGGCCAGGGCGCTCTGGGAGGCCATGAGGATAGGCGCATTATCCAACGTGGTGGCAGGGACCATACACGGTGAGAGCCCGTACGGGGTGTATGACAGGGTCGTGAATGACCTGGGGGTGCCAGCCACATCCTTCAAGGCCACAGACATAGTGATAATCTGCAAGATGCTGAGGACAGCTGACGGCCTGAAGAGGTTCAGGAGGGTGACAGGCATAACAGAGGTCAGGAAGAAATGGGAGCATGACCCGGAAAGGGAAGGCGGCTTCATAGACCTCATGCAGTACTCAGGGAAGGAGGACAAGCTCAAGGGGACAGACACCCTGATAAACGGGGAATCAGAGATACTAAACAGGATTTCATCCCACGTGAAGGAGTGGTCAGGCAACTGGGAGGTTGTCTGGGGGAACATACAGTTAAGAGCCAAGATAAAGGAGACCATGGCCAGGCTCTCTACTGAGCTGAACAGGCCTGACATAGTGGAGGCAGAGTGGGTTGTGGGCTCAAACAACAAGCATCATCTGATTTCCGAAAAGGTCAGGCAGGACATAGGGTACGCAGACCCCAGAAGGGTTTACGAGGAATGGCTCAAATGGTTCAAGGCAGGGATAAGGAAGGCGGTGTGACATGGCAAAGCCAGATGGGAAGGCTAAGCAGGCGAAAGGGAAGAACGCCACTTACATGTGCGCTGTATGCGGCCATATAGCCATAGGGAAAATCCCCATCAAGTGCCCGGAGTGCGGCGCAGGAGGGGATAATTTTCAGAAGATAGCATGAAAGCGGCCGTAGTCAGTTGGGACAAGAAGCTTATAGAGAGGGAACTGAAAAAGGCAGGCTTTGATATCGCGAAGAAGCCTGAGGTAGTGGTATGCGTCGGCGGGGAAGGGACGTTCCTCTTCGCAGAGCTGGAATACCCGGGCATCCCTAAGCTGCTCCTGATGCACCACTGCAGGGATTGCAAAGAGCATGATTACGGCGACATCCTGGAGAAGCTGAAGGCAGGGAAGTACAGGACAGAGGAGAGGACAAAGATACAGGGCATGGTGAACGGGAAGAGGTCCAAGCTGCTCATCGCCCTGAACGACATAAGCGTGCATTTCAGCCCTCCTTGTGCGATAGGGGTGGACGTCTCTGTCAACAGGGAGCCCCTGGCCAAGAACCTGGTAGGAGACGGCGTGGTTGTCTCCACACCTTACGGTTCCACTGCATACTTCCATTCCATAACCAGGAAGACATTCAAGGATGGCATAGGCATCGCCTTCAACAACCCTACCGCACCCACAGGCAACGTGGTCATACCCGACACCTCCATAATAGATGTGAAGGTGACCAAAGGGGAAGGCTACATGGCAGCTGACTGCGACAAGAAGGTGATTCCCCTGAAGAAAGGGGACACAGTCAGCATCAGGAAATGGCCTGAGCCTGCCAGGATAATCCGCATCAGGGGCCATGAAGACAAGATTGGCTTCTAGCTGCTGGACACTGTAGCATTCTGATTGGCGACCCTGTACACCACCACTGCGTCAGGGTCTGACCAGTATTCCCATGCCTTGACTTTCTCGAAATATCTGTCAAAGTAGCTTATCGCCTTCCTTGTGTTCATTAATTCGAACTTGTAGGAGAGTATGTATGTTATGTTGTGCTTCTCCAGAAGGGGCTCCACTTGGCTAGGGTCCCAGGTCCTGGCTATTATCTGCGCCTGGCATGCTTCCCAGGCGTCGTTCACGACGTAGTTATCGCAGTAGGGGACTGCCTTTCTTCCTGCCAGGTAGACGTAGGGATAGGACTGGGTGAGTATGCTGTCTCCTGGAGCTGTGCTGTTCGCCAGGAAAAGTGAGGCCTGGTAGAGCGGAGCGCCTGAGTGCCTGTCAGCCCAGGCATACTGGAACGCCAGGAACATGGTGGCAATCGAGACTGCAGCTATCGCTACCACTACGGCTGCCTTTACCAGCGTCCCTTTCCTGAGCGCCCTCCTGGCGCCCATTGCAGCTATTATCACGTAGGCAGGGAAGAATGAGAGCAGGTAACGGGCCTCCTTGTGGCTGGAGCCCAAAAAGAAAAGGATGGATATAACTATCACGATAAGCATGGTCCAGACAGGCCCTGTCCTCTTCCTCTCCACCCTGTATATGGTATAGAGGCCAAACGCCAGGAATATCCAGATATAGCCAAATGAGCTCCCAAGCATCTGAAGGCCCTCCAGAAGGGTCTGGCTGAATGAGAAGCTCCAGATGTTGAAGTTGGTTATGAACCCTCCCACAGGGTTCCCGTAGTAGATGTAGCCCACCAGGAACCAGGGAAGGAGGGACGCTATTATCCCCAGCAGGAAGCCTCCTGTCGCCTTCAGGTCAGGCTTCTCCTTCCTGATTATGGGATGGAGGAGGTATGCAAGGTACGCCAGGATGAGCACATACGCCAGATACCTTGTCATGAAGGCCGCTCCTGTCAGCATCCCGCATGCCAGGATGTCCCTCCCCTCCCCGCTTTTAGACCATCTGGAGAAGAGGATGAGGGAAAGGGAGAAGAGGATTATGAAGAGGGGCTCTGTCATCAGCTTTGAGCTGTAGAATACGAACAGGTAGGAAGTGCCGGTGAAGAGCGCGGCTATCAGGCCTTCCTTCTCGCCGAAGAGTTCCTTCCCGAGGAAATAGACTGCCAATACAGCCACCAGGGACATCACAGCTACAAGGGACCTTGCCAGGAGAGGTGACCAGTAGAATGATGACGTGATGACAGGCAGCATGGGAGGCCTGAAGCTCTCCAGGGGCACCCCAGGCTCAAGGGTGTAATGGTTGTCGAACAGGTTGCGGCCAAGGCCCAGGTAGACTGCCTCATCCCACCAGAGACCGTCTGTATAGTATACTATATACAGCTTGCCTGCCAGTGAGATTAGGATAATTATGGCAACCAGCAGCTTCCATCTGGACAGTCTCATATATTTATCTTCTCCTCCCGAAGTATAAAACATGATTTGGACCATTGTCCTCAACTATCTCGCCTGGTACATATTCGTGTTCATGGGAGTGGTGTGGATACTGGTATTGTTCCAGAACAGGGACAGGGTCTCTGAGAAGGTGCCGGACCCTTCCAAGCTGCCCCCTGTATCTGTAATCCTTCCGGCATACAATGAGGGAAAGACCCTCGCCAGGAGCATAAGGTCCATACTGGACCTGAATTACCCCAGGAAGCTGCTGGACATAGTGGTGGTGAATGACTGCTCCACTGACAGGACAGGAAAGATAGCAGACAGCTTCAAGAAGCTTGGTGTGAGGGTGCTTCACAACAGGGTGAACAAGGGGAAGGCATATTCGCTCAACAGGGGGATAGGGATAGCCAGGCACGAGTTCATAGCGACTGTTGATGCTGACTCCATAGTGGAGGCTGACATAATACAGAAGATGGTGGGCTACTTCAGGGACCCTGAGGTCGCTTCTGTCACGCCTGCACTTAAGGTCTGGAAGCACGGCGGGATACTGGAGAAGATACAGCACGCAGAGTACCTGCTGAACGTGTTCCTCAGGAAGATACTCTCATTCCTGGATTCCATACACGTCACGCCTGGCGTCTTTTCAATGTACAGGAAGAGCGTGATACTGGAGATAGGGGGCTTTGACGAGGGCAACCTGACAGAGGACCTGGAGGTCGCATTGAACATACACAGGCACGGGTACAAGATAGAGAACAACCACAATGCCTGCTCCTACACCCTTTGCCCCAGGAAATGGGGGCAGCTGTTCAGGCAGAGGATAAGGTGGTACAGGGGGGCCATACAGAACACGATAAAGCACAGGCACATGTACTTCAACCCCAAGTTCGGGAACCTTGGGATGTTCTTCCTTCCGGCGAACATACTCTCTGTCGCTGCGATAATAGTATTGTTCTTCGTGATGGCCTGGAACTGGATAAGCTCCGCTTCCAATTACTTCTGGAGGATGTCAATGATAAACTGGGACTTCTCGGTCTACTTCAGCTCCTTCGATGCCATCGCCATGCTGTCCAGCATGATAACCACGCCCCTGCTGTTCGGCACGATAGGCCTGGCATTGGGGTGCTATGTGCTGTATGTCAGCTTCAAGGTCTGCAGCTCGAAGGTAAGGGGCAACAAGCTGGGGTACGCGCTCTATCTTGTATTCTTCCCTATGGTCCTGATGGCCTTCTGGACCCTTGCCTTCCTGTACGAGATATTCGGGCTGAAGAGAAGCTGGTGAGCCAGCTCACATTTTTATTGCAGGACGACAATCATAATCTATGGCCAGGAAGCAGATGAACGCGGGCACTATAATCTCCGCGCTCATAATATCGGCTCTCATATTCGCAGGAGGCATGTTATTGGGCTTCAGCGTGAACAGGGAGAGGCTGGGCACCATAGAGCAGGACATGAGGGACGTCACAAGGCATGTGCAGAACTTCCAGCTGCAGTTCCTGTTCTTCGATGTGCTGGGGGACAATGCGACCTGCCCGCTGCTGAGCGCCACCCTGGCTGACATAAACAAGGCCTCATACGAGATAGGCTCCAAGCTTACCACACAAGGCGAGGAGGGCCAGGTCCAGGACTACAATTCCTACACAACCCTCAAGGGGGAGTACTCCAGGCTGCTTGTCAGCTACTGGCTATTGGCAGAGAAACTGAAAGAGGAATGCAGGATGGATGCCAAGACAATCCTGTATTTCTACAAGAAGGAGTGCCTCAGGTGCGATGACCAGGGATTCATCCTTACATACCTGAAGAAGAAGTACGGGGAGAGGCTGCTCATATTCGCGCTTGATGCTGACCTGGATGATGCGTCTGTCCAGACCCTCATGGGCTATTACATTATAGATGACTTCCCCTCGCTTGTGGTGGACGGGAAGCTGCATGAGGGCTTCTATTCAGAGGAGCAGCTGAAGGGCATACTGAACCTCAATTCGGAATGATTATGAGACAGCTCATAAACAGGCACAAGGGACGCTTCACAAGGTTCTGCATAGTCGGCCTGTCAGGCGTGCTGGTGAACGAGGGCCTGCTCTGGCTCTTCACTGACATCTTCAGCGTCTTCCTCCTCCTCTCTTCCCTTATCGCGATAGAGATATCCATACTGACCAACTTCAGCTTCAACGAGCTCTGGACGTTCCGGGACATGAGAGGGGGAAGGGAGGTCTACACCAGGATGTACCTGTACAACCTGATCGCCCTCGGAGGGCTGGTCATCAACCTTTTCATCCTGTACGCCCTGGCCACAGCAGGCATGCACTATCTCCTAGCTAACCTCTTCGGCATAGCCGGCGCAGTCCTCTGGAATTACTTCATCAACTACCGCTGGACCTGGCTCGGCAAAGCTTAAATTGAACCGAGTGCAACGTTTCTAATAGGTGATTGGAATAGCCGATAAGTTCTACATAACGACAGCCATTGACTACGTCAATGCGAAGCCGCACCTGGGGCACGCTTACGAGAAGCTGGTAGCAGACACCATAGCCCGATGGCATCGCCTGAAGGGGGAGGACGTGCTGTTTCTCACAGGGACAGACGAGAACGCCCAGAAGAACGTGCAGGCTGCAGAGAAGGCAGGCAAGCCTGTCAAGCAGTTCATAGACGAGGTAGCTGAGAACTTCAAGACGCTCTGCAGGGTGTACAACATCTCTTATGACGATTTCATCAGGACCACAGAGGACAGGCACCACCAGGTCA
>DAOVIL010000131.1 GCA_030673725.1 Candidatus Aenigmatarchaeota archaeon
AGACGCTGAACCAGAAGGTGAGGGAGCTGAAGAAAGGCATCCCTGAGCTGAAGGAGCCCTGCACGTACTGCGGCGTGGGCAGGAGGTACATACTGAACAAGACCGCAAGGGAGCTGAAGGCCACCAAGCTGTGCACAGGCCATAACCTGGATGATGAGGTGCAGTCCATAATGATGAACTACATGAGAGGGGATCTCTTCAGGGCAGCCAGGATGGGCCCGATAACGGACTGGTCGCTCACCAAGGAGAAGGGGTATTACTTCGTAGCCAGGATAAAGCCGCTAAGGCTGATACCGGAGAGGGAGGCTGCACTCTATGCCATCCTGAAGGGATTCGGGGCTGACTTCTCGGAGTGCCCGCATATAAGCGGCATAAGGTTCGAGGTAAGGGACTTCATAAACGGCATGGAGGACAAGTATTCTGGGGTAAAGTATTCCATCCTGGAGACATTCGAGAAGCTGCTCCCAGGCATAAGGAAGTTCACCTCAAGGGCAGAGGGAAAGATACAGCTGTGCAAAAGGTGCAAAGAACCTGGTTCTGAAGACATCTGCAAGACATGCAAGCTGTGGAATTAGGGGCCGCTTACTTCTTTTATCAGTACCCTTTCTCCGATCTTCCAGTATGAAACCTCTCCGCCTGCCTCTATTTTGCCCTCGAACTCCTCAGGTATAGTGGCCTCAAAGTTGTTGTATTCTGTCAGGTCCATCAGCTGGGCTATGTTGCCTTCGACAGAAAGGACCTGTGCTTTCTTCTTCTCGATCATGGGCACCTCCACTGTGGAAGATGCGGGCCTCATAAGCTCCCTCTTCTTCCCGTCAAAGATGCCGACACCTGCTACCCTTGCCTTTGTTGAGCCGTGTTTTCCCGGCTTGGACTTTATCATGCTTACAACGCGGCAAGGCTCCCCGTCAATCACCACATAGCTGCCTGGTTTAAGTTTTCCGGCTTCTGTAGCCATCTTAACAATATAGAGGAAGGTAATATAAGTTTTAGCCGGCTGGCAAACAATTTAAAACAATAGCCACAAGCTTCAGTATGAAGAAGACCATTGAGGACGCAAAGAAGAGTATACTAAAGGCCTCGGAAGACCCTGAGGGCCTGGAAGTGAAGGGTTATGACTTCAACAAGGGCCTGGATCTGAAAAGGCTCCTGGAGAGCTACAAGAGCTCTGCTTTCCAGGCAAACCACCTTGGAAGGGCGATAGACATAATCAGGAAGATGAGGAAAGAGAATGTGACCATCTTCCTTGGATACACGTCGAACATGGTCAGCTCAGGCAACAGGGAAGTCATAAGGTATCTGGTGCAGCACAAGATGGTCGATGTCCTGGTTACCACAGCAGGAGGCATCGAGGAGGACTTCATCAAGACCAAGAAGCCCTTCATAATGGGCAGGTTCGACATGGACGGCGCCAAGATGAGGGAGAAAGGCATCAACAGGACAGGGAACATATTCGTGCCGAACAGCAGGTACATCTGGTTCGAGGAGTTCTTCCAGCCGATACTGAAGGACCTTCTGGAGAGGCAGAAGGCAGAGAACAAGATATTCTCAGCATCAGAGATAATAGCAGAGATGGGCAAGAGGATAGGCGACGAGTCTTCGATATATTATTGGGCACAGAAGAACGGCATACCGGTATTCTGCCCGCCGTTCATGGACGGGGCTACAGGCGACAACTTCTACTTCTTCAACTTCGACAAGAAGGACAACCCACTCAGGGTCGACCAGTGGGAAGACCACCACAGGCTGATAGAGCTGGTCATGAAGTCAGAGGAGACAGGAATGATACTGCTGGGCGGCGGGGTGGTGAAGCATACCATCTGCAACGCCAACATGATGAGGGAAGGGGCCAAGTATGCCGTCTACGTGAACACAGGCGAGGAATTTGACGGCTCTGACTCCGGTGCAAGGCCGGAGGAGGCCAAGTCATGGGGCAAGATAAGCGCAGACGCAGAAGACGTCAAGGTTCACGGAGATGCTACCATCATCTTCCCGCTGATTGTGGCCGGCGCTTTCGTTGATGAGAAAAAGGATTAGGCTTTCAGCTTGGCTTTGACTTCTGAGAAATGCTTTGACAGTGACTCAGGCTCTATCTTG
>DAOVIL010000058.1 GCA_030673725.1 Candidatus Aenigmatarchaeota archaeon
GACGAAGTCCATGAGCTTGTGGTCAGCAAGAGGGGCGTCCAATTGGCAGTGGCGCTGGAGAGGCTGAGGGAGCTTTGCCAGAACCCCAAGATGCAGATAGTCGGGCTCTCAGCCACAGTGGGCTCTCCTGGGGAAGTGGCAGCGTTCCTGACAGGCGGAAGGCAGTGCCAGATAGTCAACACAGTGAGGGTGAAGGAGCTGAAGATAGGCGTAGAATATCCCAAATCAACCAGAGGGGACGCTATAAGGGCAAAGGAGATGTATGTGGGGCCGGGCATAGCAGCCAGGCTCAGGAGGATGGTGGACATAATGAAGTCCAGGAACTCGATACTCGCCTTCTCCAACACAAGGGGATTCACAGAGGTGCTGTCTTCCAGGCTGAAGGCGTTCGACCCAGAGCTTGCGCTTGACGCGCACCATTCGTCGCTCGCCAGGCAGGCAAGGGTGGAGACAGAGAACGCGTTCAGGGACGGGAAGCTCAAGGCGATAGTGTGCACTTCATCATTGGAATTGGGCATAGACATAGGCTCAATAGACTATATCATACAGTACTCAAGCCCTAGGCAGGTCTCCAAACTGATGCAGAGGATCGGAAGGTCAGGCCATTCCCTGAGCAAGGAGTCCATGGGCTCGATAATAGCATCAGACTCGGATGACTGCTTTGAGGCCACTGTGATAGCCAGGCAGGCCCTGGAAGGGAAGGTGGAGCCCACAAAGGTGTATGGTGCATCCCTGGATGTGCTGGCACACCAGATAGTCGGGATGGCTATGGAGGAGTATGATGTTCCTTTCGAGAAGGTGTACAGGGTCATAAAGCGCTCTTACCCCTTCAGGCACATCACCAAGGAGCAGGTGATGGGGATGTGCGAGTTCTGCCAGAGGCTCAGGTACCTCTGGATAAACACCACAGAAGGGGAGATGACGCTCAAAAGGAGCAGGAAGGTGTTCGATTTCTATTTCAGGAACATGTCCACCATACCTGACGTCAAGAGGTACCAGATAATAGACATAATCAGCAAGAAGCCTGTCGGCTTCCTGGACCAGGAGTTCGTGGCACTGCACGGCAGGCCCGGAATCAAGTTCATCTGCAAGGGAAGGCCCTGGAGGATGCTGGAGATACAGGAAAGGAAGATAACAGTAGAGCCTACACATGGGGTGGAAGGGGCCATACCGTCCTGGGAAGGTGAATTGATGCCTGTGCCTGAGGCAGTGGCCCAGGGGGTGGGGACCCTGAGAAGGGAAGCGCTTGGGAAGGCAATATCAGGGTATCCCATAAACGATGATGTGATGGAGGTTCTCCTGGGCACTGTGGGCAAACAGGAGAGGTGGGGAGCGGTCCCCACAGACAGGGAGATAGTGATAGAGCACGGCAAGAAGATGGGGAAGGGCTATATGGAAGAGCCGCTTCCCTATGTCATCATGCATTCCTGCTTCGGCTCCCTCATCAATGACACCATCGGAAGGGCGCTCTCTATACTGATAATGAATAAGATGGGCTCCATAGGCCTGAAGGCAGACCCTTACAGGATAACATTCAAGTTCCCGTCCGGGCTTGACAACTGCCTGAAGGACGTGGAGGATGCGCTGGAGGAGCTGGAACCAGAGGGCCTGAAGGATGTCCTGGAGCTGAGCATGCCCAACACAGAGCTGTTCAGGTGGAAGTTCGTGCAGGTCGCCAAGAGGTTCGGGATAATATCCAGGGACGCTGACCTGTCCAAGCCATACCTGAAGAAGATAATAGAGGTGTACGAAGGTACGCCTGTCTGGAAGGAGACCATGAACGAGATATGGCAGGAGAAGCTTGACCTGAAAGGCGCCAAAAGAGCGCTTAGATGGCTGAAGGAAGGCAAGTTCAGGGTGACTGTAAGGAAAGGCCTCTCTCCCATGGGGGAGTACGGGCTGGTGAGCAGGTACGAGGTCATGGCAGAGGCCAGGCCAGAGAAGGAGATATTCGAGGCGTTCAAGGAGAGGTTATTGAACACCAGGATGAACCTGGTGTGCGCGAACTGCGGGTTCTCAATCAAGTACACCGTGAAGGACCTGCCGAAGGAGATACAGTGCCATTCCTGCAAGGCCAGGATGATGGCTCCCATAAAGGAATATGAGACTGACAAGGAGCTGGCGCTTAGGGCAAAGATGAAGGGGACCAGGAAGCTGACAGAGGAAGAGGAGAAGCTGGTGAACGCGCTTCTGAGCGCAGCCAGCATGGTGGTCGCCTCTGGCCCGGTAGCAGTGAAGGTCTTTGCGGGAAGGGGAGTAGGCCCGTCAACAGCAGCCAGGGTACTCGCCAGGATGACGGAAGGCGATGAATTATTGAAGGACATCCTGGAGGCAGAGAGGACATTCGCGAGAACGAAACAGTACTGGGGCTAGGCCCTTCTTATCCTTATTATCTCCTTTCCGTCCTGCTCACCTAAATGCTCCACTGTCAGTGTGTGGCTTCCAGGGTTCAGGATAATATCTTCTTTCACATCCATCTGGTTGCTGTATTCCAGCAGCATTTTCACGTCATTGTCCTTCCCAAGCCCGTAGCCGAAGCTTGGGTACATGTAATTGAAGAACGTGCCCCACCTTATCATGGGTATCCTGTTTTCCAGGACCTCCCAGTTGCCCCTGGTGAATGCAAGGAGTATCCTGGAATTCTCGCTTGCAGCGCTCATCTCCAGCATATGGCCTCCCATGAAGGGGCTTGCCGCTATATGGATGGGGTTCTGGTATGCGAACACCAGGCCGTAGATGACGCCGCCAACATAATTTGCGATGTAGAAACTGTCAGGGTTTGTCCATGTGCCTGAGGCCTGGGATGAAGGCATGTCACCCACCCCAGGGACGTGGACTGTGCTTGAGGTGTCATTCATGTTGAGCTTTACTGTGATATCTGAAGGGGAGGCTGAGGCCAGACTGGATGCCAGCACCAGGAGCACAATGAATGCCGCAAGAGAATGTTTCAGGCCCATGTCTAATAATTGGACTGGGGCGTATAAATTATGTCCTTCTGATGGCTATGACGGGCCTGCCGCCCTCATCCCTGACATATTCCACCATCATGCTGTGGGAGCCCGGGTTCAGTATGGCATCCTTGTCCATCACCAGGGTGCTGTCATAGTCCAGAAGTGCCTTCAGGTTCTGGAACAGCCCCAGGCCGTACCCGAAGCTGGGTGATATCTTGTTCAGGAATTCATACGACTCTATCAGGCCCATCTTCTCCTCTATGTTCCTCCAGTCTCCCTTTGTGAAAGTGAGGAAGGTTAGGGCGTTCTTCTTGTCCATGTTGATGCTCATGCTGTGGGATGATGAGTCCCTGCTGAACATGAGGAAGCCCGGGTTCTGGTACGCGAACACCAGGCCGTACAGGATGTTGTCCGAATAGCTTGCAAGGTAATAGCGGGGCGGGTTGCTCCAGATGGTGCTGAACTGGCTGGCTGGCCTGGCACCGACACCAGGCACGTACACCATGTTGCTGGTGTTGTTGAGCGTGAGGGTCACTGTCACGTTGCTCACTGCAGCCGGGGCTGCAGACACCACGACGTATGTGAAACCGTCATTTGCCTGGGCAGTGGCGTCTGAAACGGTTATCGTCACGCTGTATATCCCCACCTCCGATTCAGTCGGCGTGTCGTTTATCTCCCCTGTGCCGGAGTCTATGCTGAACAGGGCCGTGTTGTCAGACCAGGTAAGGGTGTCTATCCCGTCATCCATGTCAGGGTCTGTGGCATTGTAATCATGGTAGAACTCTGCCCCGGCTGTCCTGGCAATGGTTCCCAGGGGGGTGGTGATAGTCGGCGGAGCGTTCGCAATCACAAGTGTTGCATTGTTCCAGCTGCTTTCGTTCAGGCTGCCGTCACCAATCAGGACCGAGCATTTCCAGCTGTCTCCCTTCGTGTAGTTGCCTGAATAGACGGTCACGAGATGCGTGAGGGTCCCGTTTGAAACAGCCTTGCTGCCTGTGTAAAGCAGGGTGGAACCGTTAAACATGAGCCAGTAAGCCGTAAGGCTGGATTGCTCAGCATCTGTGCCCTCAGCATAGCAGCTTATGTCCTCGTTCGTGTAATCGTTCCCATTGGTCGAATTGAAGATGAGCTGGCTGGTGGCTGGGACTGTGTTCGCTAAGGGCCTTATCGTGAGGCTGGCGTTGTTCCAGTCTGTCTCATTGTCAGTTCCATCATCTATCACGATAGAGCAGTTCCATTCGTCGTCTGCTGACGTGTTCCCTGAGGTTATAACAGAGATGAACGCAAGCGTGTCGTTTGAGACTGCCGTGGAGCCTGTCTCGTTCAGCGTGCCGTTTACCCACCACTGCCAGTGTGCAATCAGCGTCGTGTTCTCCGCGTCTTCGCCCCTTGCCCAGCAGTACAGGTCCTCTGTAGTCAGATTGTTGCCGTTGGTGGAGTTGAGGTCAAGCTGGACCGTGGCAGGCAGGTTATTGAGTATCGTGAGCGGCGTGCTGTTTAATGGCGTGCCGTCGGCTGTCCCGTCATTTGGCGTGACCTCGCATATCCAGACATCATTCCTGCTCGTGTTGCCTGAGGTGACGACAGTGGCGTTCTCCAGGGACGCCTGCTCCGCATTGTCCCTGTACCACTTGTAGACATTGGTGACAGAATC
>DAOVIL010000037.1 GCA_030673725.1 Candidatus Aenigmatarchaeota archaeon
CAAGCTATGTGCTGGTCGGGACAGAGGAAGCAGAGAAGGTCACGTTCTCATCAATCTGCCACGGCGCAGGAAGGCTGATGTCCAGGCATGCTGCCCTCAGGAAGTTCAGGGGTGAAACAGTCAAGCAGCAGCTCGCGCAGAAGGGTATATACACCAAGGCAGCGAGCTGGAAAGGAATAGCAGAGGAGGCTCCGGGGGTGTACAAGGACATACACGAAGTGGTGAACGTCTGCCAGATTGCAGGGATAAGCAGGAAGATAGTCCGCCTGGAACCAGTGGGCGTGATGAAGGGCTAGTTCTTATCCGAACAGGCTTCCGAGCCAGGCGAAGAATGAGTTCAGCCAGTCCATGAAGCCTTCCTGCTTTGGCTCCGGTTTCTCAGTCACCTCGAACTGGGTGGTGGATGACTTGCTTATGTCATTGCTTTTCGCTGTGACAGTGACAGAATATGTCCCTTCTTCGCTGTAGAGGAGCGGGAATGAAACAATCTTTTCCTGCCCTATCTCAAGCCTGATTGTTTCACAGGATTGTTTCAGGCAGAGTGAGATGCCTTCCAGGACGGTGTTCCCCCTGTTCTTCAGCACGCAGTTGAGGCTCTCAGGCTCGTCTGTATAGACTGTTTCAACTGCGCACAGGAGGTCCACTTCCTTTGAGTACACTTTCTCCTCCTCTTCCTGCCTTGCGCTTATGTAGGTGTCTGTGTCCTCTTTATTATACACTATACTGTCCCTGTCTGAGGTGAACTCGCCTGTAGCTGAGACGTTCCTCTCAGTATGGATCATGAAGGGTAACGTGTACACATAGCCGGGGTCCAGGCCCTCATTCACCTTTATCACCCAGAAGAATGTCCTCTTCTCCAGGGGCTTGAGCCAGACGTTCCTCTTGTTCTCCCCTATCACTTCCACCTGCTGCGGCGTCACGAACACCATGCCAGCAGAGATGTAATAGTTCTTCAGGTTCCTTATCTCGCTTGTGACTATCCCGTATGAGCCGAAGCCTATGTCCTCGTGCACAGGCACTACAGACACTGCAACCCTCGGGCTGACGTCAGCTGACCTGTCCTTCACTTCTGTATCGATGTCCAGCTCCCTCTCGCCCAGCCTGACCCCAACGCCTTCCCATTTGTAGTTGACTGAGGCCTTGTCTGAGATGGCTGACACCTGCAGCTTGACGTGGCTCGCGTCGATGTACCCGTGCTGGCCGTATGTGGGGTCGAACGGTATCCATCCATGGCCTGGGAAATAGACCTCAGCCCAGGCATGGTTCCCGAACCCGTTTATGTCGGGGAGGTTTGAGTAGGCGACCCCTGTCACATACCTGGCCGGGATGCCTAACGCCCTGCAGAGGGCAATCAGGAGGTTGGCGTATTCGTCGCATGTGCCCCTCCTCTCGGAAAGGGTCCAGGATGCCTTTGCCACAAAGGTCCCGCAGGCCGAGTCATATTCTATATTGTCAGACACCCAATGGGACATGTCGCTCACTATCCCGTACAGGTCTGTCTTCCCTTCTGCAAGCTCTGAGGCAAGGGACGCCACCTCTGGATGGCTGGAATCTATGTACTCTGTGGCCTCCATATAATCCTTGAACTCGACCAGAGTCCCTAATGGGAATATTACCCTGTTCGTGACCTTTCCTGCATCATTCCTGGTCTTTATCGTGGACGTCAGGGAGAAGGGAAGCTCGCCTGAAGGGCTGTCCCACCTGAACCCGTAATATTCATCGGTTTTTGTGGCAGAAGGGTCTGTGCTTATGGACACAATGTCCTGCCTCCAGTCATCCCTGGGGAACAGGTTCAGGCTGGCCTCCACGTAATTGACAGTGCCTGAAGGGCTCATGCCTGAGGATATCTCCAGCTGGAGCGTCAGCTCCTCAGCAGTGTATATCCAGTCCTGGGCATATGCCCCGGGGACAAAGAGCAGCGCAGCCAGAAGGCACGCTATCAGATATCCAGTATGACCTGCCCTGTCCATGTCCCGTTCTCCTCCTTTATCTCCATCTTATGGTATGTAGCTGCCTTCACGTGCGTCTTGGCATGGTGCCTTTCAGGGTCTATTGTCTCGCCCCAGGCCTTTGCCTTAAGGGTGAACGCCTTCCCGTCCACCTCCACTTCCAGCCTGGAGAAGGCCAGGTTCTCTGAGTCTATATAGAATATTATCTCTGTCAGCCAGTTGAACATGAGTGATTCCAGGTCATCCCCTTTCACTTCCATCTCCTTCTCGGCCTTCTCCTCCACCTTCCCGATATCCACCGTGACGTTCACCAGGGCCAGTCCTGCGTTCATGAACATCTCTGACAGGGTCTTCCCGTATGCCTTGAAGGCGACGTCAGAAGTGGTGATGTCAGGGTACTCGTACTTCATGATTATAATTGGGCTGGAGAGCGTATTAAATTCCCCTGAAGAACGGTTTTATATATAGAAAGCTGAATTATTATCTATGCTCGGCTATCTGCAGCTATTGAGGCCGCTGAACTGCCTGATGACTTCAGTGGCAGTCTTCATCGGCGGGCTGCTCGTGATGGGGGGGATGGGACCGGAAGTGCTCTTGCCCATAGGCCTGGCAATGGTCGCCGCCTTCCTGATAGCAGGGGCAGGGAACGCGATAAACGACTACACTGACGTGGAGTCAGACAAGATCAACAAGCCGAACAGGCCCATACCCTCAGGAAGGGTCTCCAGAAGGGCTGCACTGGCATACGCCATCATCCTCTTCGTCATAGGCACAATCATAGCAGGCTTCATAAACTGGCCGGTTTACATAATAGCTGTCTTGAACTCGGCTGTCCTTATCGTATATTCCACCCACCTGCAGGACAGGGTGGTGGTGGGGAACGCTGCTGTAAGCTACCTGGTGGGCTCAGGCTTCCTGTTCGGTGGGGCTGCCCTGGGCAACATGACCCTGCCTCTTATCCTGATGTTCCTGGCTGGCCTGGCCAATCTCGCCAGGGAGATAGTGAAGGACCTGGAGGACATCGAAGGCGACAGGATAGGCTTCATGAAGAAGCTCACCAACGGGGTCAGGAGAAAGGTAGGTTCCATCTCACAGAGGTTCGGGATATCAAAGAGCGGCGTGCAGCTGAGGCACAGCAGCAACCTGAAGGTTATAGCAGCGCTCAGCCTGGCCCTGGCAATCGCTGTCTCGCCTGTGCCGTTCCTGCTCAAGATACTGGGCTTCAGCTACCTGGTCGTGCTCATACCTACTGACCTGGTCTTCCTGTTCTCGATATACGGGATAGCGAAGGCAAAGAGGAAGAAAAGCTACAACAAGGTGAGCAGGCTCATAAAGCTCGGCATGTTCCTGGGCCTTGTCTCATTCATCATCGGCGTGCTTGTCTAATCAGAACCAGACTGCAGGTACTTGAAGACGTTTATGACCTCTTTCTGTGACGGAAGGACCACATCAGCGCTTTCCTTCAGGCCTTCAGGCACCTCTGGGCTGTCGACTGCTATGCATATGGAAGTCCCCATGCCAGCGCCCCTCAGGCCCCTGAAGGCGTCCCTGTCTGCCAGGTCGTCGCCAATGTATATTGCTCCCTGGAGCTCATGTCCCCTGCACAGCTCCTTCACTATGTCGCCCTTGTCCCTTTGCACATTCGGCCTGACCTCGAAGACCTTCCTGCCCTCTGTCAGGGTGAGCGAACTTCCCTCTATAGCCCTATGGAGAAGATAATCCAACTGGTCCCTTATCTTCGGGTCATTGGAGTTCCTGTAGTGGACTGCGAAGCCGCCTATCCCCTTGTCCTCTATTATGATATCCGGGAAGTTGAATTGACTGATCCCGTCCCTTATCCTCCTGATGGTCTTCTGGAAATGTCCAGCTTCCTTGTATACCTCGGTCTTCCCCCCTGACATAAGCTCCAGGCCGTGGTTGCCTGAGTAGACCAACTCCCCTATGCCCACCATATCTATCGCCTGCTTCACAGGCCTTCCGCTCACGACTGCCACAAGCCCGTAGCCGCCGTTAAGCAGGCAGAGATGCTTCCTGGTCTCCCCGTCGACACGTGCCTCTTCAGGCGTCGGGGCTATAGGCGATATCGTGCCGTCCAGGTCTGTCAGCACCCCGCTTCTCAGGGCATTCTCCCTAAGTGGGTCAAGAATTGAATAGTCCATAAGAATCACTCGGAGATTTCCTTCAGCTTGGACATGAAGTTGTCCCTCCATCTGGAGACGTCCATCTCTGTCTCCACATGGCTTATCAGCCTGTCTGAAACATTCCTGTTCATGTATCTCCTCACAATCTCTGCGGAATCGTTCGTGTTGAGGGGGTCTATCCTGAGCAGGCCATCCTCTTCTCTGAAGTCCCTGAGCTCATGACTTGCTCCGCACCTGCCTATGACAACCGGTCCCCTTCTGTCAGGGTCAGCATATTTCTTTGCGAGAATGCCCTCGGGTATGACCAGGTTGAAGCCGTCCTCCAGGCTGGTCACCATCACCACGTCAGCGTCCCTCATGAGCCTGAAGTTGTGCGGGATTTTTATCCCGTCCTTCTCCCAGACTATGGGGTTGTAGCCAAGCCGGGATCTGAACCTCCCGTTTATCCTGTCCCTCTCTAACTCTACCTTGTCATTGAGTTCGCTGTAGCCTGGGGAGTCCCCCCTGCTCGGGGCAGAGAACCCTATGTACATGACATCCTCTCCCATCTCCAGGAGCCTCTCGACCACCATCATCCTTTCGACCACACCTTTGGTGTAGTCCATCCTCTCCAGACCTGTCAGTATCTTCACGCCTTCCCTCTTCCTATTATCTATCAGCTCTGCCATGTCCTGGCCGTCTGCTGTCTGGTGCACCAGCGGCCCGTCACCCACACGGGAGAGTATTGTCTCCACATCGACACCTATCGGGAAAGCGCCGACATATGTCCTTCCGTTTTCTGTCTCTATAACACTGAATTCGCCGTCCTTTTCCACCCTGCAGTCCATCTTCCCGCCTATGACATCCACGAAGTTGTCCACATATGCGGGTATGTGGAACCCCAGCAGGTCATTGTCCAGGAGCCCGTTCAGGAGCGCCTTCATTGTGCTCTCGTAGTTGCCGTTGCTCTTCCTCATTACCTCCTCTGCCTGCCTGTTGAAGAACGGGATATGTATGAACTGCCCTATGAGCGGCTTCTCCCCCACCATCTCCAGGAAGCTCCTGACCTTGTGGGGGACCAGCATGAAATGGTAATCCTGCACCCAGATGGGTATCCTCCTGCCTGTGCCTTCAGGGTATTCCTCTATGGTCGCATTGGCGAATGTGGTGTTCGCCATCTCATAGTACATGTAGTCGCGCATGTTGAAATCCGGCTCCGGGAATGTCTTGCTTCCTGTTATCTCCGGGTGCGTCATGTGCATGAGCGGCCAGAGGAAGCCGTTGCAGAACTTTTTGTAGTACCTCTCGACGCTCTCCTTTGGGAGGAACACCTTCTTCATGGCAAAATCGTATGTGTCGTCGTTGTAGGCTATCCTGTGCTCTCCAGGATCGTGCACCTGGATGGCCTGGGTCTTGGGCTTCTTCCCTATCCCAGCGCAGTGGTGGAAGTCGTATTCACCCCCTGCCATGCCTACCCAGGTGGCCCCGCCGTCCTTCAGCAGGCCTGACATGCCTGAGACAAGACCGCCTACAGTCAGACTGGCCTCCCCTTGGCCCACAGGATACTTGAAGTCTATCGGGCTCCTGTTCGCTACTATTATAGTGTTCTTGTATGCCATAATAACTCCTGGCCTAAACCTTAATATAGTGGTTCGCTAGGTTGATGTAGTCCTGAAGGTGCCTGGTAATCAAAAAGTTCTTCCTGACATGCTCCTTGCCCTGGGAGCCTATCCTGTCCCTGATATCCTTGTCCTGCATAAGCTGTATGCATCTCTTGACACCCTCCTCCTCACTGGAGATTAGGAACCCTGTCTGGCCGTCTATCACCTGCAGGGGTATGCCGCCGATATTGGTGGCTATCACAGGAGTGCCCTTCCAGAGGGCCTCTGAGACAGTCAGGGCGAACCCTTCCCTTGTGGAGTTCTGGAAAACGACTGCAGCCTTCCTCTGCACAGCATTCACCAGCTCATTTGAGGCGTTGGTTATGAAATGGACGTCCTTCACGCCGTCAGCAACGCCCGTCACCTTCTTGAACATCCCAGGGCCTTCAGGGTCGTCTGAGGCGAACTCGCCTATCATGGC
>DAOVIL010000098.1 GCA_030673725.1 Candidatus Aenigmatarchaeota archaeon
GCATCCTCCTGGGTGACTTGGAAGCGAGAATCACTTTAGATTTGGCGAAGGGTATCTTCGTTATGTCTCCGTCCAGTATGACGGGCTGCATTATCCTGAGCTCTGTCGCGCAGTCTAGGTCAGGTATGGGAAAGAGCAGGAACACCTTCTTGTTCAGGTAATGCGCTATCCCCATGTCCATAAGGGTGTTGCTTCCAACATACCCCGGTATGCCCTTTCTGGTGTAGTTGAGGGTCAGAACAGCGTCAGCGTCCGCTATCAGCTTGAAATGCTCCCTTATGACGTCATGCTCTATGCAGAACTCGACCTCCTCGTTCAGGTCAGGGCTGGCAATGCAGCGGTCTGTGTCAGGCGGCAGCACAACCTCATGCCCCATAGCCTCCAGGGTAGCCTTGGCTTCCTTCATCTCATTGGCAAGCTTCATGCTCCCGCAGACGACTATCTTCATCCTCTTATCTCCACTTTCTCAAAGAAAGGCTTTGCAGCCTCTGCCATCTTCTCCAGCTCCTCCGGCTTGTACGGCTTGCTGTTCTGGAGCTTGCCGTCAAGCGTCCTCCTCGGGAAGAACTGCTGTATATAATATCGCTTCGCGCCTTTTATCCATTCCCCTATCTTGGTGATGTCATCCTTGGTTATGATGCCAGGCGCTGCAGTGGTCCTGAACTCATATCCCAGGCCTGAGTTGCGGATGCGCTCAATCGACATCTCTATGAGCTTCATGTTCACTTTCACCCTGCATATCTCATCATAGCGCTCCTTTGGCCCCTTTATGTCCATTGCTATGTAGTCCACGAGCCCCTCCTTTATCAGGTCCTCCAGCATGTAGGGGTTAGAGCCGTTCGTGTCCACCTTGACAGCATACCCCAGCCCCTTCACCTTACGCAGGAACCCGGGCAGGCCCTTGTGGCCAGTGGGCTCGCCCCCTGTTATCACGACACCATCAAGCCATTTCTTCCTCCCCTTCAAGAAATTGAGTATCTCCCTCTCGTCTATGGTGTCCAGCTTCTCCCATCCTGTGACCAGGTCAACATTGTAGCAGAAGCAGCACCTGAACGTGCATTTCGGCACGAATATGACAGCGCTCATCTTGCCGGGATAGTCTATCATCGATGTTTTCTGGATGCCTTTGATCTCCATAAGGATTATTGGAAGTATAAAAGAAAAGGGCTCAGGCAGCCTTTGCAAAGGCAAACTCCCTAGAAAAGGCCTTGCTCTCCTGGTATTCGAGCCTGTCCTTGAATTCCTGCTGCTTCCCGTCATTCCAGTTCTGGACAGGCCTATAGTACCCGACCACCCTGGAGAACACCTCACAGTCCTTCCCGCAGGGTTCAGAGCCTCCGTTCGGCTGAGGGCACTTGAAGTGCTCGCCCTTCACGTATCCGTGTGTTGGGCATATGCTGAAGGTCGGCGTGATGGAGAAGTAAGGCAGCCTGGTGTTATGCGCTATCTTCTTCACCAGCATCTTTGCAGCCTCCCCATTGGAGACCTTCTCCCCAAGGAAGGTGTGGAACATCGTCCCGCCCGTGTACAGGTGCTGGATGTCGTTCTGGTGCTCTATGGCCATGACAACGTCATCAGTGTGGCCGACAGGCAGGTATGTCGAGTTGGTCAGGAATGGGACCTCCTCTGTGCCTGACACCTTTATGTCAGGGTACATCTTCTTGTCCATTCTGGCTAACCTGTATGCTGTGGATTCAGCTGGAGTGGCCTCCAGGTTGTAGAGGTTGTTCGTCTCTGTCTGGAAATCCCTTGTCTTTTCCCTCATGAACTTGAGGGTGTCTATTGTAAGCCCCTTTCCTTCAAGCGAGCTTATGTCCTTTCCTATCAGGTTCAGGCACGCCTCGTTCATTCCGCAGAGGCCTATGGTCGAGAAGTGGTTCTTGAACGTGCCCAGGTACCTCTTGGTGTAAGGCATCAGGCCGTTCCTCAGGTTGTTCTCGACTACCCTCCTCTTGGTCTCCAGGGAGCTCTTCGCCAGTATCATGTAGTGCTTTATCTTCTGGAAGAACTCGTCCTTGTCCTTTGCCTCATAGGCAAGGCGGTTCAGGTTGATGGTGACCACGCCTATGGAGCCTGTGCTGTCCCCCATGGACCACATTCCTCCGGGCCTGTTCATAAGCTGGCTCAGGTCCATGTTCAGCCTGCAGCACATTGCCCTCACAGAATTGGGGTCAAGGTTAGAGCCCACGTAGTTCTGGAAGTATGGCGTTCCGTACTTGGCTGTCATCTTGAATAGTATATTGGCGTTCTCTGAGTCCCAGTCAAAGGTCTTCGTTATGTTGTATGTGGGTATTGGGAAGGTGAATATCCTTCCGTTCGCATCTCCCTCAAGCATGACCTCCATGAAGGCCTTGTTTATCATGTCCATCTCCTTCTGGCAGTCGCCATATGTGTAATCCTGATCCTTTCCCCCGACTATGGCCTTCAGGTCCTTCAGGTCCCCTGGCGGGCTCCAGTCGAAAGTCAGGTTGGAAAATGGGTACTGCGACCCCCACCTGGAAGGCACGTTCAGCGAGAAGACCAGCTTCTGCATGTTCTGCTTGACCTGCTTCTGTGTCAGGTTGTCATATCTCACAAAAGGCGCAAGCAGCGTGTCTACAGAGTTGAAAGCCTGCGCTCCTGCGAACTCCATCTGCAGGCATCCTATGTAGTTTATCATGTGGTGAACCACCACGTCCAGGTGCTTGGCTGGCTTTGCATCCACCTTGTTCGGGACGCCGCCAAAGCCTGTCAGAAGCAGGTTCTTCAAGGAATGGCCGCAGCAGTAGCCTATCACCCCATGTGACAGGTCATGTATGTGCATGTAGCCCTTCCTGTGCGCCTCGGCTATGGCTGGGGTGTATATCTCGTTCAGGTTATAATTGGCCATGACCTTTCCTGCTGTGTAAAGCAGCAGGCCAGAGAAAGAGAAGGCTTCATTGCTGTTCTCCTTCACTCTCCAGTCCCTTCTTTCCACTTAGGAGCTGATGGTGTTCTCCACATCCAACATTGTGGACTTGGTGTCCCTCCGCTTCGCCCTGTTCTTCCTGTATAATATGTAAGCCTTTGCGTTCTCGTAGTGGCCGCCTTCC
>DAOVIL010000011.1 GCA_030673725.1 Candidatus Aenigmatarchaeota archaeon
ATAATCGGCAAGAACTGCAAGATAGGCCCCAGCTGCTACCTGAGGGGCCCAGTTGCGATAGGAGACAACTGCCACATAGGCCAGGCAGTCGAGATAAAGAACTCCATAATAGGCAACGGGTCAAAGGTCCCGCACCTTTCCTATGTAGGAGATTCTGTCATAGGAGAGAACGTCAACTTCGGCGCAGGCACTAAAGTGGCCAACCTCAGGCACGACAACAAGAACATCAGGTCAGCGGTGAAGGGCAAGCTGATAGACACAGGCAGGAGGAAGCTCGGCGCGATTGTCGGAGACAACGTGCACACAGGCATCAACACCTCAATCTATCCCGGCAGGAAGCTGTGGCCAGGGAAAGGTACAGTCCCAGGGGAAACAGTCAAAGAGGACGTAATTTAAAAGCAGGCTCAGCCAATTATAAACATGGCCCTACCAGTCGGACTTGACGCGGTGTTCAACCTTGCCACAGGCCAGGGATTCGGCACCTGGATAAACATGGGGATCAACCTTATCGCATCCACAATAATTGGTGGCATAGTCCTGATAATTATCCTGGCAACCGTCGGGAAGGCCTGGCACGAGAACGTGCCGATGGCCAGGTCATTCTTTGTCGTGTTTGTCATAAACCTGATAACCCAGTTCGGCATAGTAGGCCTGATAACAGGATTCCTTCCAGGCATAGCCATGGCGTCCATAATAGTGAACCTTCTCTTATGGATAGGCCTGATAAAGGTGTTCTTCGGCCAGATGAAGATGAGCCATGCAGCAGTCGTTGGTGTAATAGGCTATGTAGTGAGCCTGATAATAGTGCCGATGATACTTGGCATTGTATTGGGTCTGGTTCCCGCTTTCTAAGCGTGCTCAAAAAGAATCCTGCAGGTTGTGGGCAGTCTGTTTGCAGCCTGCTTCAGCGCTTTCTTGACTTCAGCTTCCTTGCCCTTGACTGTCCTGACTTCTATCAGCTTCTGCCCGACCTTCACCTGGGCAGCCAGCCCTATGGGCTTGCCGAACGCCTGCCTCATGCCTGTCTGGAACCGGTCAGCGCCTGCGCCTGTAGCCAGCGGATTCTCCCTCATCACGTGATGGGGGTAGATATGTAACCTGAAATAATACATGTCCTTTCCCAGGCCCTTTTCCAATGCCTTGTTCAGCCCTATCCTTACAGCTTCCAGTGCATTGTGCCTTATCTGGACAGCCTGCTTGGACATTAAAGAGCCCCTTAACTGGAACTCATCCCTCTTTTCCTTGTTTCCCATGACGAATTTGGTTATCTTGGGGTAAGGCACACCTTTCACATAGCTTCTTCTGGGTTTCCTCTTGCTGGTCCTTGTATTCGGCCTTTCAATCTTCCTGTAACACCTGGCTGGTCTTAGTCCACCCATATTTTTACCTCAATGTAAACTCAATAACTATAATATCAACCCTGCTTTTAAATGCTTAATCCTGGTGTAGCCTACTCTGTTCGACCTTGTCCTGGTCCCTGTACTTGGCTGATTCCCTCTTGTCGTACGGCCTTTCGGCCGGAGAATTGAGCTTCATGAGTATCAGCTTGCACATCCTCATGCCTGGGTGCAGCGTCACAGGCATCTTGCCCAGGTTCGATATCTCGAGCACCAGCTTTCCGGAGAAGCCCGGGTCAATCCACCCTGACGTTATGTGGGCCGTTACCCCAAGCCTTCCGAGGGAGGACCTCCCGTCAATGTATCCTGCCAGGTCAGCAGGTATCTTAATCCTCTCCTTTGTTATGCCCAGGACGAACTCGCCGGGGTGCAGTATGAAGGGCTTGCCGTTGCACTGGTGCGGTCTGGTGTACTCCTTCGGGTTTCTGGAGTCTATGAAGGGCTCATCCGTGTGCTTGAAGACCTTGAACTCTGACCCCAATCTCAGGTCCACCCAAGCAGCCTGTATCTGCTTCTCGGGGTCTTCCAAAGGCTCTATCACAAGCTTCCCTTCCTCCAGATGCTTCCTTATCTCATGGTCTGGCAGAATCATCTAGTATCTATTGGACCCCAGATTAAAATAACTTAAAACTTCCGGATAACTATAATCGGTGATTGGATGGATTTGCTGAGTCCTGAACTGCAGGGATGGCTCTACATGGAGCAGGCAGGAGAAAGAGCATGGAAAGAGAGTTTGGGCATGCCAACACCGAAACCGCTACCACCAGAGCTTGGTGGCCCCCCTCTAAGAGACTGGGAAATCACCCAATACGAAAAAGAGCCCATCGAGGAAATACCGTACAGTTTGGGGGACGAAAAGCTAACGATTGAAGCGCTCGGCACCAAAGAAGATATAGATGCATGGTACAAGAAGGTGGTGGATACCATAGCGATGGGCGTAGCTATTGCTGCAAAAAGATGCAAGCGGCCCGGAGATTTTTATGGACATAAGTTGGTCACTAATTACCCCAAGGAGCTGGAGACGCTGGAAAGGATAAAGAGGGCGCTGTATAGGGGAATCGGAGAGGAAAGCGGCCCTGAATTAGTGACTTTCAACGAGGTATTTTTAAAGGCCATGTGGTTCTACAGGGAATATAAGGATACAAACGAGCTTGTAAAGGAAGCCACAAAGCTTGCAGCCGAGGACGAAGTCCTTCTGCACTTCGAACAGCACAGATGAATAAAATCTCAGCGCCCAGATTCTTACGGCGATTCACAAACCACCGTTAACTTAAGGGGCCGCGCCCAAAGTTAAAAATAGATGGCTGAATCACGTCGTTGCGTGTCAAAGGATTGCCGCAGGGACTACAGGACCTGCGATGAGGGACGTAAATCAGAACTAGGCTACTGCCTTCTTGGAAGAGCCTCCGAAGCAATCAGGAGGTCTGTTGCTGTAACAACCCCTCTGGTTAACCTATACCCTGAGAAGTTCAATGCGCACAAACTCAAGATGTACCTCTAGACCTGCCTGGCCTGCTTGTACATGTCCTGGTAGACCTGCATAGCCACAGAGAAGTGGTTATAGTGTCCTACTCCGATACCTATCTCTTTCGCGATGTATGCCTGCAGTGCGCTGAATGCGAAAGCGTTGCCTGACCATGCGTTGTAGAGGTCGATGGTCTCCATGACGACGTTCATGTGCAGCTTGTCCTCGACTATCTGCGGGTGCATGAGAACCAGGCACGGTGAGCTTGTGTCCACCCTTTCAGGCGTGAACTTCGCCAGGTCCCTCAACGGCACCCAGGTGTGCATGACTGCTGTCCTTCTTGTCGGGTCCTTCCTGAAGATGTTTATGACCTCCTGGACCTGGTCAAGTTTTTTCACGCAGCACTTGCCCCCAGACACCTTCTGCACGTAGGCCTCTATCTCCGCTTCGCTTGCCGCATACGGAAGCCCCGCCCTGATAGCGCAGTCCGGGTAGTGCCTGAGCCTTGAATAATATGTGTATTCGAACGCCTTCTCCTTGTCCTGGCCAAGGCCGTGTATCAGGTTCTGTGCATACTGCTCAACCATCTCCCTGGTGATAGGAGCTTTGGGCGAAAGCCTGGGCTCTGCCATGGGGTTCTTGACCATCAAGAACATCGGTGCGTCCCTGGTGGAGCACTGGTATTCCGGGGCCTTCACGAACCTCTCATATCCCCGGGCCATCATTGCCCTGACAGCCTTCTCCCATGCTTCTGCCAGGTTCTCTGCCTCTATAACCAGCGGCACGTATGGGTTCTTAGCCTGTGGTTGGTTGTTTTCTCCCTCCATTTGAATCAAGTAATAATAGGTACTGAGCTTTTTATTGTTTCTCAGAATGCGCGGTGCAACCCTACCCTCTTCCTGACGCTGTCAAACTCGGGGTCTTCCTTCACGCGCTCTGTCACTGTGTATGTGACCTTCCCAGCAAGAAGGAAAGTCCTGGATATGGCGCTCTTGCCGTCGTCAACGACGAACTCCTTCTCCTTAGGCGGCTGTGCCACAGGCTGGGGAGCTGGCGGGACAGGCTTTGGCTCAGGGACCTTGAGCACGCTGTCCTGTTCGTACTCCAGCTTATTGATCAGGGCCGTTTCCGCCTTCGCGAGTTCCCTTCCGACATAAGCAGCATGGTCCTGCCTTGTTATCAGGCCCATCTTGATGATTGTGTGGTACATGTCCTCGGCGGTCTTCCCTGTTATCAGCCTTAGGAGCCTCTTTTCGTTGTCGAAGTGCTCTGCGAATATGACGTTCCTGTGCCTGTCCGGCCTTATGATGAAGAATCCCTTCGGGTCCTGCGTCCAGTCGGTCAGCGGGTGGTGCGGCGCATCCACGTTCTCCGGGCCTGTTGGCGCAGGGCTTTCCTGCACTGCTTCAGGGGCTGAGCCGTTGCCCTGGTACGGGCCCGGGTTCTTGCTATAGTACTCCTCAACGACCTTCATTATCTCCTGGATGTCTGTGACGTCGGCAAGGCTGACTGTCGTGACCTGCTTCCTGAAGGTCTCCACCTCATTGGTGGTCAGGTTCTTGACCTCTGCCATGGCACCAAGCGCGCCTATTATCCTCTTGTTTGGGCCTTCCACGCCTTTCTCTATCAGGTTCTCTATCGCCTGCCTGATGAAATGTCCCCTGGAATCCTTTCCGCAGAATATGAGATAGCGTATGTTCGGGTTGGTAACAATGTTCTGGACAATCTTCTCCACACCTATGTTCTCTGTCACGCACTTGCCCTTTATGGCAATCTTGTCCATCGGCAAATCAAGTTCCACTGTCGCCATCGTGCACACTGCGACAGGAGATTCCTTGTTGCCGACACCGTACCTGCCGTCTGTGACAGGCCACACAGCATTGTCCATGATTAAATTCAGAAGTAAGTTTTAAATTGGGTTAGTTGGGCGGGAGCTTGACGCCGAAGACCTTGGACTCGCCCCCTTCCATAGAGACCCCGAATATCTGGTCAGCTTCCTTCACCAGTGAATCGTTGTGCGAGATGACGACGAACTGCACGTCCTTGGACTGCTTCTTCAGGAGCTTCACTACCCTCAGCGTGTTCTCCTTGTCCAGGGCAGCGTCTGCCTCGTCCAGGATGTAGAAGGGCGACGGCCTGTGCTTCTGCAGGGCAAACACGAATGCGAAAGCGGTAAGGCTCTTCTCCCCGCCAGACAATGAGTCTATGCTCTTCAGCCTCTTGCCTGGGGGCTGTGCGTTTATCAGCATCCCGCTGTCCAGGCTCTTGGGGTCAACAAGCGCAAGCTCTGCGTCCCCCCCTGTCAGTTCCTTGTAAATCTCCTTGAAGTTCGCTGACACCCCGTCCATGGCCTTTGTGAACACCCTGGTCCTCTTGCCCTCCACTTCAGCGATGGTCTTCTCTATCGAGTCCTTCTCCTCTATTATCCTCCCGACCTTCTCCTTGAAGTCCTCGAACTCTCCCATAAGATTATTGAAGTCCTGGAGCGCCTTCATGTTGACAAGCCCGAGTTCCTGTATGGCGGTTATGGTCTTCTTCTGCCTGAGCCTCAGCACAGCCGCCCCAAGGTTGATATAATCCTTTATCTCATTGGGGTCTATCTTCAGGTCATCCCCGAACTGGCTGTTTATGTTGTCGAATTTGGCCTCCATCTTGGCCCTGTCGACGTTGAGCCTGCCTATATCGCTCTGCAGCACCAGCCTCTTCTCGTAAGCCTCTTTCCTCTTGTCCCTCAGGTACCTCAGATTGGAATCCAGCCTTGCTTCATCCCGCTCCGCATTGACAGAATGCTTCTTCTTGGGCCTGGCAATCCCCTGCAGCCTGGAGAGCTCTGCCATCAGCCTCTCTATCTCTTTCCTGAGCTTGACATTCTCCAGCTCGTTCTTCTTCGCGTCTCCGAATATCTTGCTGGAATCCCCTGCGCCCGGGCCCTTCTTGTAGTAACCGCCTGTCACAGCACCGGACGCCTCCATAAGGTCGCCGTCCAGCGTGACCATCCTTATCTTGTGCGTCCTGCCTATAGTCTTGGCCAGGTCTATGTCGCTGACGCAGGCAGTGCTCCCGAATATGAAGTCCATCACGTTCCTGTACTTTGGCTCGTACTTGATGAGTCCGCCCACCCAGTCTATCGCTTCCTTCGGGAGGAACTTGCTACCATAGGGCTTTATCTTGTCCAGCGGAAGGAAACGGGCACGGCCTATCCTGTTTTTCCTCAGGAACTTGACGCATGAAACAGCGGTCTCTGTGGTGTCTACCACAATATCCTTTAGCCTGCCGCCGCCGGCTATCTCGACAGCGACCTTGTACTGGCTGGGGACCTTTATCAGGTCGGACACAGCCCCAAAGACGCCCTTCCTGTCCATCAGGACCTTAAGGTTGGGGTGCAGGGTGTTGGAGAAGCTGCTCATCCTCTCTGTCATGGCTTCTATCCTCTCTATCTCCCTCTTGTTGAGCTCTATCCTCTCCCTCTTTATCTCGATCTCGCCTTCCACTCTCGCAATCGTCTTGGCAGCCTCTATCTCCTCCTGGCCCTTCCTGAGCTTTGCTGCCAGCTTCTCCTGATTCCTCTCCAGTTCATCTATCTTGTCATCGAACTCCTTTATCTCCTTGCCGAGCTTTTCTGATTCCTTGTTCTTCTCCTTCAGCTTCTTGTTCACGTCCTTCAGGCAGTTCTGGCTGTCGTTCTTCTCGAGCCATATCAGGCTCGTCCTTATCTTCTCCAGCTTGCCTTGGAGCTCCTGGTACTTGAGCGCTATGTCCCTGTCGTTCCTCAGCCTCTCCATGACGGACTGCTTCTCGTTGAGTACTATCTCAGCCTCCTTCACCTTCTCAGCTATCTTGGCCAGCTCCTTCATTGCCTTGTTCTTCTTGTCGTCATATTCAGCTATGCCGGATATCTCGTCTATTATGCCCTTCCTCTCCATGGCATCCATCTCTACCACTCTGTTGACGTCTCCCTGCTGTATTATGTTGTGGCCGTCAGGGTGCATGCCTGCCTTTGAGAATATGTCAAGTATCTGCTGCCTGGTGACCACCCTTCCGTTCAGCCTGTAGGTGCTCACCCCCTTCTTGTTTATCCTTCTCCCTATGGTTACAGAGCCCTTCTCCAGGGGCAGCTCGCCTCCGGTGTTGTCTATGTAGAGCATCACATTAGCAAAATCTGCAGCGCTTTTCTGTTTGCTGCCATGGAATACCAGGTCCCCGGATACCCTGGCCCTCAGCGTCCTTGAGGATTTCTTCCCCAGGACAAAGCAGAATGCGTCAAGGACGTTCGTCTTCCCCGCGCCGTTCGGTCCGGTGATGCACGAGAATCCGGTCGGGAACGGGATGGATGCCTTCTTCTTGAAGGATTTGAACCCCTGTATGACAATCTTTTCCAGTCTTAGCATATTACAATATAGCAGTCAAACTCTTTTATTCTTTAGATGCCCAACGGATTCCTGGTTTAAGTTTTATAAGCCATCTTGGCATTATTTAAATTATGCTGGAGTCTCTTGTCAATTTCAAGGAAATAAACGAAAGGCCGTACATGATGGCCATCTGGGCCTTCATCATATGCTGCATCGCAGTGCTGATAAGCTCCCAGGTGCCGCTGTCAGTGCCGGGCACCAACTCAGGCTTCATAGTGGTCCTATTCGTGATAATACCCTCAGTCTACTTCATAACAGTCTTCCTGAAAAAAGAGGAGGAGCTGGAGGAAGGGGCAATTGCCAGGCATGAGCACACATCCTTCTGGGGACGGCACGAGAAGGACATACTCATACTCCTCTTCTACTTCTTCGGCCTGACCATTGCATTCGCCGTCTGGTCATTCTTCCTTCCGCAGAACTTCTTCAACGCGCAGATAACTAAGATAAACGAGATACAGGGGATGGCAACCAGCCTGACAGGCCAGGCTACAGGGGCAGCTGCAGGCCCGGCAGCCTTCAACAAGATACTGTTCAACAACCTGCAGGTCATGTTCTTCTCATTCATATTCTCCTTCATATTCGGGGCAGGCGCCATCTTCATAATAGCCTGGAACGCCTCTGTCCTGGGGGTGTACATAGGCCAGCTCTCCAAGTATGTCTGGCACATACCTATCGTATCGCTATCGTTCCTCCCCCACGGCATACCTGAGATAGCGGGGTATCTAGCCGCCGGCCTGGCGGGCGGCCTCATGTCTGCCGCCATAATACGGAAGAACACGTCAAAGACCCTTCAGATAGTCTCCTTTGACGTAGCAAAGATACTGGTTGTTGGGGTCCTTCTTATAGTGCTGGGTGCCGGAATAGAGTCGTTTGTCGGCTGAGCAGGAGAAAGGACCATTTCTAAACCAATATGAAGAGAACCCATTCACATTCATAGCCGAATTAAAGTTTAAATAGGGGGCTAAGGCATATATAAAACAAGGTGACTACGATATGATATTCGGAGGGTTATTAGACGTTGTAGTGGTCGTCTTTTTGGTGTTAGTGTTTGCAGAGTACATCAAGCTGCGAGCAAAGGTAGACAAGCCAATGAAGTTTTTGGCTGGATCCGCCTTGCTCTTCCTGCTTGCGTGGTCTTTCGGCGGACTGTCCGTCTTCACCACATACGCAGGCAGTGCAGCCATGTACGGCACCCAGCTGTTTGAGATCCTTGGTTGGATCCTGCTGCTCGTAGCAGCTCTTTGGGGAACGCTCGAACTCATCAAGAAGTAAGACCGATCGGTTTTTCTTTTTCTTTTTCTTTGCCCCCCCTGTCGTGCGTATATCGATATAAGCCGTAAGGGCAAGAATAAACATTTAAAAGCACAATAGGAATAGAAGGATATGATTGAGGTTAATAAGAACCTCTGCATGAGATGCGGGGGCTGTGTTGCCACCTGCCCGAAGGCAGCCCTTACCCTGACAGAGCACGGCCTGGAATGCGACAACAGGTGCGTCAGCTGCGGCACGTGCGTGAATTTCTGCCCTGTGGGGGCGCTTAAGGTGAAAAAATGAACATTGAGAACAGCTATGATGTCATTGTAGTGGGCGCCGGCCCAGGCGGATGCAGGGCTGCAGAGGTCTGTGCAAAGGGCGGCCTGAAGGTCCTATGCGTAGAGAAGAGGGG
>DAOVIL010000140.1 GCA_030673725.1 Candidatus Aenigmatarchaeota archaeon
ATCAGGCCCGGGGTGACAATCGGGGAGCTCGGGACTGTCATACAGGAGACTGTAGATGGGCTGGGGCTTGGCGTGGTGACCAATCTTACTGGCCATACGCTCAGCAGGTTCGTGTTCCATGGGAGCCCGAACATACCTAATGTGAAGAATGATTCCAACTACAAGTTCCATGAGGATTCTGTCATAGCCCTGGAGCCTTTCATAGCTGAGAGCAATACGCAGATAAGGGACTCAGGCACTACTGAGATATACAGGCACGCAATGGACAGGCCTGTAAGGCTGACAGAAGCCAGGAAGATACTCCAGCTCGCCAGGGACGACTGGAAGGCATTCCCCTTCGCCAAGAGGTGGCTGTTCAAGCACATCTCTCCCATAAAGGTGGCTTTAGCGCTAAGACAGCTTGAGTCTGTGGGCGCGATAGAACCGTACCCTGTGCTCAGGAACATAACAGACAAGCCGATCGCCCAGTCAGAGGACACCATCATAGTCCAGGAGAAACCAATTGTGACGACAAGATTATGAGACAGAAGATCGTGTCTCAGCTACGCATAATGACACGAGACATCTCTTCACCGGTTTCATTGAGGATGAAGATACTGGAGCTGCTTCTGAGGATACCCAAGGGAAAGGTGACCACTTACCAGGAGCTGGCAAAGGCTGCGGGCTCTGGCCCGAGGGCAGTTGGCCAGGTGATGAAGAGGAACAGGCAGCCTGACTTCTACCCCTGCTTCAAGGTCATAAAAGCCACAGGCCATGTAGGCGAGTATTCGGGACCTGGAAGGGTGCGGGAGAAGGTCAGGAGACTCAGGGCTGACGGGGTTGAAGTCAGGAACGGAAGGGTCGACCTGGACAGGTTCATGCACAGGTTCTAGGGAATGGAAACGTATAAGGATGTTTGTTGGGTGAAGCCTTGTGCGGAGTAAGGGCGAAGCCCGCAAGGCTTCAGTTCCAGACATCAGGGTTGCCGTCTTCCTGCCTGGGGTCTATGACAAGGCCGAACCTGCTGAATAAAGAGCTGCAGTTTGGGCATGTGAATACCTCTGGGTCTTTCTTCCAGGTTATTCCAGAAGTTCCGCACAACGGGCACTTGTCCTTGAACATATTCTTTATATGGTCGGAAGCTTTTATAAACCTTCCGAGAATCAGATTCTCCTGATATTCGAGATGCCGACACCGGCATCTTCCGCGGCCTTCATTATCTCGAGCCGCTTCTTCCTTCCCACAGAGGATGTTATCAGGGCCATCTCCTTCTTTGGGTCCAGCTTCTTTATGTCAGCCAGGGTGGACACCAGGACTTCCCTGTAGCCTGCCCTGTTGAGGTCCCTTACCTTTGCTGGCAGCCTGTACCCGATGGATGGCATCTTCCTCTTTCCCCTGTGCTTCTGCCTTACCTTGGAGTGCTTGCCCCTGGCCTTCCTCCAGGAGTCTTTTAGTTTGGCACGCTTGCAGGTCTCATGCCTCTTGAACTCGGGCTTCTTCTTCATTGCCCTCTTCCGTTCCTTTTTCAGCTCGCTCATTTCTTCTCCTCCGCCGGCACTGGCTTGCCGAGTATGTACAGTCCGTCCTGGAACACCCTCTTGTCCCTTCCTGTCACCCTTGTGACGTTCTCTATGTTGCCGCAGGCCTGGCCCACAAGCTCCTTGTCCAGCCCGGTGATTATTATCTCATCTTTTTTCACTTCAGCATTCACCCCGGCAGGCAGCTTGGCTGCCTTGGGCTTCCTGCCTCCCAGAAAGTTCTGGATGACGACCTTGTTGCCCTCCACATTCATCTTGATAGGGAAATGCGAATGGACTGCCTTCATCCTTGCCTCCCAGCCGCTGGCCACGCCTGTGGACATGTTCCTTATGTGGGATGCCCAGGTCCCTGTGATGGCATTGGC
>DAOVIL010000066.1 GCA_030673725.1 Candidatus Aenigmatarchaeota archaeon
CTAGAGAGGGAACAGGATGAGAAGAGGCGGTGTTTCATTAACGAGGCCTTTGGTGATTTCGAGAAGAAAGAGCAGGAGCCTGAAGCTGGTGGCGAAGAGGCGGCCCTCTTCGGGATAAGGCCTGATGATGAGAAAGTCGTCTACATGCCCCAGGATCTGAAGGAGGCGATGGGCATGCCAAAGGACGCTTCAGATGCGACTAGGCCCGAAAACATGGAGCCGATATATGATGTGCCCAAGGCTGACATAATCTCAAACCATGGTAAGCTTGAGCTTATGAGCGATGATGAGGCTGACTTGCTTTACAGGACCTGCAGGAAGATGCTCAGAAGGGCCAACAAAAAAGACGTCCTTCACGCTTTTGGGAACATGGACAGGACAGAAAGGGCAGTCTTCGCAGCCAAGCTGTTCTCCGACGGGCCTGTCAAGTTCATAAAATACATGAACTCCTCAGTGAGGGGAATGGACGACTTGGGAAAGGCGATAGAATTGGAAATCATTCTCGACAGCGCTGTCTTCGACCACAGTGGAAGGGTCTACAAGGGTATACCAAGATACATACCCGACGGCTATGTTGACATGGGGAAAACCCCTGAACTCCGTGACAGGGACGGAAGAAGGGAAAAGATAGGTCTGAAAAAGGGCAACCACAAGGACCTGATAATCAGGGCCAAAAAGGCATTCCTAAGGTCCCACGTGAAGGGCACAGACCTGAAGATGGACCTTGCGCGCTATGCCAGGGAAGGGCTGACATACTCTAAGAGTGCTGTCAGAGACCTTGTAGAGAGGGATGGTATTGACAAGACAATAGGCATGAAAGATTTCAGAGACGTCGGAAAGGCAGTGTGCAGGCATACTGACATCATGTTCCAGATGCTGGCGCAGACCGCTGGAGCAGAAAGCTACATATGCAAATCGCCCGACCACGCCTACAACTTCTTTGTCGATGACGGAAAGCTGTTCGTGGTTGACGCCACTCCAAGCAGAGGCGACGGCGACCCTCAGATATTGGGGTTCAACAGAAATCTTGACGCAGGAGAAGGCCTGAAGGGGAACTTCATGAAGTATATAAGGGAATTGATGATAAGTGCCGGGGATAAATGTGGCAATGTGTCCTTGTCATACTTGCCAAGAAACCTGAACACAGTCCCCAATTACTTCAAGGTGAACGGGAGATGATTATGGAATGGAAAAAGCTTACGCCAAAGGACCTGGACAACCTTCCCAAAGGCACAAGGGTCATGCGGGATGGTGTAGAAGATAACTACTGGGCATATGACGGCAGGGAGAACCCTGACGTTCCCGACAGCAGGCATTTGTTCAGTAAGGGCGGGAAGTCCTATGCTGTGGAAGGCCAGAGCATAATGGAAGGCGAGTTCCAGGTAGAGGCAGGCAGGCCTGTTTTGGTCATGATGCCCCAGGATGTGCGGGACCTCAGGAATCCCTGGAAGTCCTATGTTGGTGAGATAGAGGGGCTCACCAGGGAGACTGAGATTGCCCTGAAGAAAGGCGCCTACCCAAAGGACCGCCAGGGGGAATACCGCCTCCCAACGCATTGCAAGGGAGGGAGCGTGATAGAGGGGAATGTAAGCAAAGAGGTCTATGACGCCTCCATGGGATGGAGAAGGCAGGAAGCCTTCCCTGAAGTACCGGAGGAAGTAGGCAGAAGGTCATTCCAGTTCCTCAGGGAGCTCCTAGGGCAGAGGAACATAGAATACGGAAAAAGGGTGCCCCACATCTACACAAAAGGAAGGCTGATAAAAAGGCTGAAAAGCATGCTCCCCAATGGAAGGAAAGAGGAGTATGTAAAAGATGATTTCGAAAGGGAATGCGGCAGCCAATACCAGATGGCTGCCGAGGTAATAGACCTGCTCCCGGAACCTGCGACAAGGGGGGTAAGGGGAATGGTGTTCGGTGGCACTGTCGACCACGGATATGGTGATGCGGAAAACAACATAGTCACCCTTTCTTCCACGGTTATGGGGGGGCCCAAGAGGATGTTCTGCGGCATCCTGCTCCATGAGATAGGCCACTGCTCTGAGAGCGCCTTCAGCGAGAATGAAAGGGACCAGCTCTGTGCCATCCGGGACATGATATCGAGAAAGGACGGCCTGCTCCTGACAAACTACATAGGTCAAGCCCATGTCAATAGACAGGGTTCCTTCCAGGAGTTCATCCCTGAGGTCTTCATGGCATACGTCTCCCAGGGAGAGGAGCTGAGGGACCACATTGAGAGGGGCCCTTGGAGGGAGGAATGGGGGACTGTCTACAGCATGTTCAAGGAGAAGGTATTCGGGGGAGTGGAATTTGTTTAGGTGATTGATATGAAGAGGCACATGGAGCTTAAAGAAGAGGAGCTGAGGTACCTTCCTGAAGGTGCGAGCATAACCAGAGGCAGGGACTGCTACCTGCTTGAGGGAGGGAACCCTGCCATAGTGTACAATAACGTAATCCTCTTCAAGCAGCTGCCCCTCATGGACGAATCCGTGGGCAAGGAAAAGAACACCACGGCCTACAACGCCTGGATTGACGACAGGGACGGGAGGATATTCTGTTTCAGCAACGAAATACCGGGCTACATAGCCACTTTCAAGTGTCACATTGACTTCGAGAGCCCCATGAGAGTCCTGAGGATATACACCCATAGGTTCCGCCAGGGAGGCTCGCTCTTGCACAAGCCCCTGGAGGAGGACACTGTGATGTCAGAGAAGGCGAAGAGGACACTCTACGAGACAGCATACCTGATGAACAGGCACCTTGAGGAAGTGTTCGAAAAATACCTGGAGAAGAACAGGAAGGGCTGCCTTGGCTGGCTGTGGCCCTTTGGGAGGCGATTGGCATGACATTGTTCGGAAGGAAAGGAAACAGCAACGGCCTGAACCCCACACAGGAGATGCTCCAGTACGTGGTCCCAGGCACAGAGCTCATACTCGTCTATGCAAACGGCTCTACCAGAGAGGTAATCCATGTTGGTTGGGTGGACACTGACGGGGGGTTATGCAGTTTGTCGGAGGATGAGAAGAGCATTCAACCATACAGCAGATACCTTTACAAGAGCATCAAGATACCCCAGGGCCATAAAGATGTGGTCAAGAAGAACTTCAAGCTCCTGAAGGGCAAGAAGTTCGAGAGGAAGGTCAGGACAAGCAGCCGGAGCAAGCCGAAGGACCGTGATCATGTATACGTCCTGGCAGGGCTCCCCAATCCCAACACAGGCGAGATGGACCTTGACGTAAAGAAGTACCTTGACGGAAAGAAGTATCCCCTGGTTTTCCTCCATACCGGCAGGGAAAATACCGGCAGGGAAAATTTTATAATAAATGAGCTGCTAGTGGGGGAAACCGATAATTGGGACGAAGCAGTCCCCCTCAACAGGTCAGACCTGCTTGACGGCGCCAGGCGCACCCTATCCCGTTCAGTCATAATGGTCAACCTCTACACTGCAGGCCTGATGGAAGACCCCTGCAGGAAGAGAAGGAAGAGGTAAGTCGCAGTATATCTGTTTCTACCGGAAAACACGGCCCGAAAAACCTTTATATATTCGTTAATTAATTAATAGTTTATCTGGAGGAAGTTTAGGCGACTAAACATGATGACTCGCGGTGAGAGCTTAAAGTGTAGTGCTGTTGAGCTTGATGCAGGCTTTCGCAGTGTTAGATACACTTCTAAATGCTAACGAGATCTCCGAAAGGAAACATCTCCTTTTCAGCTTTCTCCAGATTGCGGAAAGGGGGAGGTACCTTTATGGAACAACCGCCAAACAATTCCGGTTGATCCCGCCGGAGGTCACTGCTATCCGAATTCGACTAAGGCATGCAAGTCATGTGTTCTATTTTAGGATGCACGGCATACGGCTCAGTAACACGTAGTTAATCTGCCCTTGGGCCTGGTTTAATCCCGGGAAACTGGGGACGAGAACCGGATAGGCAAGAGATGCTGGAATGCGCTTTTGCCGAACCAAGGATGAGACTGCGGTCTATCAGGTTGTTGTTGGGGTAAAGTCCCGACAAGCCTATGACGGATACGGGCCTTGAGAGAGGAAGCCCGGAGATGGATTCTGAGACAAGAATCCAGGCCCTACGGGGCGCAGCAGCCGCGAAAATTTCACAATGCCCGCAAGGGTGATGGAGGGATTCGGAGTGCCTCCTCTTATTAGAGGGGGCTTTTGACGACCTTAAATAAGTCGTTGAATAAGTGGTGGGTAATACGGGTGCCAGCCGCC
>DAOVIL010000116.1 GCA_030673725.1 Candidatus Aenigmatarchaeota archaeon
AATGGCCAGCCCGAGCACTATGAAGGTCAGCCCGGTTCGCATGAAGCTCAGTATGGTCCTCTCCTTCGAGAGTATGGTCTGCTCATGCGCCAGGAGCGTCCTCTCATCATCATGAGTGATGAACCTCTTCCTTGGCGCCTTCCTCTTGGCTTTCCTTTTCGGCATGATTATTATTTACTCCCTTTACCCTTTTGTATCTTATAGAGGGCCTTTATCCTCTCCAGGCTGTCAGCCTGCTGGGGGGCCTTGTCCTTCCTGAGCCTGATGAACCTCGGGAACCTGAGGGCCCAGCCGCTGGAATAGGTGGGGCTCTTCTGTATCTCCTCGTATGCGACCTCCACCACCACCTTGGGCTTTATCATGACCTGATTGCCCTTCTCGCCCTCTATCAGGGGCTTGAGCATGGCTGTCAGCTGCTCCAGGGTAACGTCCTCCTCCTTGGATTTCTTCTCCTTCAGGCCTGTCCCGAGCATCCCGCATTCCAGGAACTTGCCCGTGCCAGGCTCCCTGCACCCCAGTACCATAGAGCCCAGCCATCCTGCCCTCTTGCCTGTGCCCCAGACAGCACCCACTATGACAAGGTCCAGGTTCTCCATGACAGGCTTCACCTTCAGCCAGCCTCCTGCGACCCTTCTTCCTGGGACATACAGGGCGTCCAGGTTCTTGACCATCAGGCCCTCCTGGCCTGCCTCCAGGGCTGCCTTGTAGAATTTCTCAGCCTTCTCCAGGTCCTTTGTCCTGAGCTGCCTGGCGAACTGGAACCTGCCCTCGATAGGCCTGACTATCCTCTTGAGCTCCTCCATCCTCTTTTCCAGGGAGGTATCGAACAGGTTCCTGCCTTCCACATAAACCGCATCGAAGAGGTTCACCTGCACTGGTATGTCCTTTGCAGCCTTCTCTACGCCATGCTTCCTCTTTATCCTGGTTGACAGCATCTGGAAAGGCATGGGCCTGTGGGTCTTTGGGTCTATTGCCAGCAGCTCGCCCTCTATTATGGCATCTTTCGCCTTTATCCCCCTCCTGGCCAGGTCTGCCAGGTCCGGGAACGCTTTCGTGACATTCTCCAGCCTCCTGGTGAATATCCATATCTTATCGCCCTTCTTATGGATTTGGGCTCTCATCCCATCGTATTTAAATTCGAGTGCAGGGTGTTCGTAAGCCTCCAGGGCTGCCTTCAGGTCGGGCGCCTTCTCTGCCAGGAGCACTATTATGGGTCTGCCTATCTCCATCCTGACCTTCTTCAGCCCATCCTCGCCTTTCTCCTTCGCTATCCTGGATATCTCGCTGTAGTCCGGGTACAGGCTCCAGCTGGCCTCCACTGCCTTCACATCGACGCCGAAAGCGTCTGATATGGCATCGCGCACTATGCCTTCTGCCACCCCTATCCTGAGCTCCTCCAGGACAGTCCTTACTATATACCTGGCCTCCTTGGGGCCTGCATGTGCCAGCATCTCAACGACAAGGTTCATTTTGCGTTCCTGGCTCCCTGACTCTGACTGCCTGGCTACGGACTGCAGGTTCTTGAACACGAAATCGACAGTAAGCTCCTTTTTCATGAGGGTCCTCTGCTTTTTCTTTCCTTTCATCCATTCAGCTGTCTTGCCCAGGTCGCCTATCTCATTGAACTTCCTGGTGACCTCAGAAGGCTTCACTCCTATCGATTTTGAGATTGCCCTTATCATGAGCTGGTTGGCCACCCCCATCTTCTCCTCTGACCAGGCAGGAAAGGGCCTTCCTATAAGCAGCAGCACCAGACGGGGGAGCTGTTCTGATGGCGCTGATTTCAGGAGCTTTGAGATGATGTCCTTCTTCGCCAGCTTGGCACTGGTCTTCTCAAGCTCCTCGTAGATATCAGCCAGCCTGGAATAGCGCATATTATTATATTGTAAGCCTGGCTATAACAGTTTTCCCAGCCGGATTTAGCTTCAAACCAATAAAAAAGCATTTAAAACTACCGCTTAGTGACAAAACCTTTATAAAGCTTTCGTTCAAATAATGAAGTATGATTTACCACTGAGGGGCGATAAGCATTTATACCCCATTGGTAAATAATAAAGGAAAAATGTGATAGTATGGTAGCAACAACTCACGTGCTGGACACGCTCAAGAGCATTGGGCTGAACCTTTACGAAAGGAAAATATTCGTAGCACTGCTTGCAAAAGGCATAGCAACAGCCGCTGAAGTTTCAGAGATAGCAACTGTCCCAAGGTCCAGGAGCTATGATGTCTTGCAGTCCCTGGCAGAGAAGGGATTTGTCCTGGTGCAGCCGTCCAAGCCGATAAAGTACGTGGCTCTGGCACCCAAGGACGCCCTGGAGAGGACACAGCAGATTCTCAGGAAGAATTATGATGAGTCAAAGGAGAGGATTATGAACCTCGCTGATTCACCAATCCTGAAGGAGCTTGAAGATATCCACAAGAAGGGCCTGGACATGGTGTCTCCAAACGAGATGACAGGAACCCTTAAGGGCAGGCACATAATCAACCGGCAGTTCAGGTCGATATTCAAGGACGCCCAGAACAGGATAAACATCTGCACGACTGGCGCAGGCCTGAACGACCTGTACTCCAACCATTTCAGGGTCCTCAAGAAGGTGTCCAAGAACG
>DAOVIL010000093.1 GCA_030673725.1 Candidatus Aenigmatarchaeota archaeon
CAAGGCCCAGCAGTGGTACACTGCCAGCAAGATGCTGGTGGTGGGCCTCATATTCTACATCATGATTGCTGTAGCATCCAGCACCATGTTCGGCGGCCTGATAAGGGGAGCCCTCAGCAACCTAGGCATATAGCCCTAGGCCCTTTTGGGCTGCAGCAACCTTTTAAAACACCCCCGCCAAATTGAATGATATGAAGGCAGTATTCTTCGTGGAGAAAGAGAAGTACATGGCGGCCAAGAACAGCCTGGAAGGCAACGAAGAGGCGTCCAGGCTCTCCATAACCTTCAGGGACAACGCTTCCCTGGGGATGGAGAAGGAAGGCTACTACCTGGAGCTGGACGGCCCTGACGAGCTGATAGCCAAGGCAAAGGAGCTCCTGAAGGAGTCAGAAGCCAAGGAGCTCTCAGGGGAAGAGCTCAAGAAGGTAGAGGACGCCATAAACGCGCAGGAGTCCAAGGCAGAAGAGGGCTTCGGCGCTATTTTCGGATAGAACCAGTTCAACGGAATCAACCGATGGGCACGTTACGTTTCCTCAACATTTTGTTTAGTGATTGAATAAGATATTTTCTCCAGTCACGCTCCAGCTGCGTCTTTATGAGTCTGACCAAAACTTTTTCCTCTTCTGTTAACTTTAATCTTTCAAGTTGCTTTACCCTTGCCAATATTTCATAATCCTTGTTTGTTGGCATCAGATATTTTCGTTTTTCTGTCTTGTTTAGAGGAAATTTTTTCATGAAAATCACTTGTGGCTGAAAACTAATGTTACCAGGCCCTTTGTCTTCTTGTCAACCCTGGCAAACCCTGTCCTCTCAAGCTGGACTATATCGCCCACCTTGGCCTTTGAGATGGAAGGCTCTGCCAGCCCTTCTTTCGTCTCCTCCGGCATGATGAGCTTTATCCTGACATGGGGCCTGCTGACCCACTGGACCTTCTGCATTCCCTTCACTATCTTGTCTCCCCTGTACTCTGCCTGGTAATCCTTCAGGTAGACGTTCCCGAAGCCTATAAGCCTGAACTCATGTTTTCTCAACACTCTCCAGTCATGCCTGGAGAGGTACATATGGTGCGGCACTGCCTTCACCTTCCTCATTCCCCTCTTCGGGAAGTCCGGGTGCACCTTAAGCTCAACTGTCCTGGCCTTGGCTCCGTGCACCATTATCTCCACAGGGTCCAGCACAGCCATCACCCTGTTGGCTCTCGGATCCACCACCTTCCTGTTGATGCCCTCCAGGTTCTCCCATCCTATCCTGATGTCTGTCTTTGACAGCCCGCATGTTATCGCCAGCTCCCTGAATGTTTCAGCCTGGAACCCCCTCCTGAACAGGGCCCTTGCTGTAGGCAGCTTGGGGTCGTCCCACCCTGAGACAGTCCCGTCAGCTATCCACCTCTTTATGTCCCTTATATGCGCCTTGGAATCAGGCAGGTATATCATGCCGAAGTTCACCACAAAGGGAGGCTTCCATCCGAACTCCTTGTACATCAGCTTCTGGACAGCTGTATTATGCTCGTGCTCCTTTGCCCTGAACACATGGGTAACCCCCTGGTCATGGTCCTCTATGGCGCAGGCGAAGTTGTAGAGCGGCCAGACATTGTATCTGGTCCCGACCTTCGGGTGCTTCCCGTACGATATCCTCAACAGGGGAGGGTCCCTCAACACAGGGTTGGGGTTGGACATGTCTGTCTTAAGCCTGACGACAGCCTCGCCCTCATAGAACTTGCCCTTCAGCATAGCCTTCCAGTCCTTCATGTTCTCCTCTGCGCTTCTCCCCCTTTCCGGGCAGTGCTCCTTCTTCAGCTTCAGGCCACGGAACTTCTCTGCAGAGCACAGGCAAACATAGGCCCTTCCCCTCTTTATCAGCTCTTCTGCCTTCCTGTAGTAAAGCTCCATGTGCTGTGACTTTATGACCACCTTGTCCGGCCTGACGCCAACCCTTTTCAGGTCTTCCTGTATCCACTTGTAGGCTTCCTTAAGGGTCTTGACAGGGTCTGTGTCCTCCAGCCTGAGGATGAACTTGCCCTTGTACTTCCTGGCATAGAGGTAATTGATGAACACCGGCCTGAGCAGGTGGGGCAGGCTTAGCGGACCTGTGGGCGAAGGCGCGAACCTGGTCACCACCTTGCCGTTCACCGCACCCTTCAGCTCTGGCAAACCACGGCTCTTCTTCTTGGGCAGCCTCTTCATCATCTTTGGCGCCAGCTTCTTCAACCGCTTCTCCTGCTCATCAAGCTTCATCCTGTTCACTATCCTGACGACAGACATGACTTCCTTCTTGACATCAGCCACCCTCTTCCTGAGCTCAGGCTGGTCTGCCATCACTTTCCCTATCACTGCGCCCGGGTTGGCCTTGCCCTTGTAGAATATGGCGTTCTGCAGGCAGTACCTGACTATCAGCTCTCTCTCCATTCTGGAAACAGCCATATTGTAGAATTGTGTTAAGGGTAAATAAAGCTTGCGCTAAGCAGATGAAAAATAAAGAAAAAGTCGGTTATCGTCTGTTTGAGTGTATTGATTTAAACTTCTTTTATCTTCTCAGCGACAAAGGTCCTCACTGCAGCATCGTCCGGAAGGGCGATTGATTTCTTGAATCGCTTTGTGCCATCAGGCAGGTAGAAACCCCTGGAGATTGCAATAAACTCGTTTTCCCCTTCTTCTGCTATTGCTTTTTTCCTGGCGATTTCAAGGAAATTGTTCTTTCCGAACTTGATTTCCTCTGCCTTCATTGTCTTGAATTCTACCATTGTATCAGTCCTCCTTGTTTAATTGGTTAATTATACAAGGAAGACAGGGTTTTTAAAGCTTCTTCCAGAGGAGTTCGGCATTCTTTTAAGCCAAATCCCCACCAAAAATATTCTATGGACTGGCAGATGATAATGTTCGTTCTGCTGACTGCAGCCCCCTTCACAGAGCTGCGCCTCGGCATACCTGCAGCCCTGGCAGTGGGCCTGGACCCCTGGTTCGTCATACCGTTCGCCCTGATACTCAACTGCCTCATCTTCTTCCCCATCTACTTCTGCCTGAACGTCCTGTACGAGCGGTTCTTCAGCAGGTTCAGGTGGTGCCAGAGGATAATAAACAGGGCCCACAGGAAGGGCAAGCCTTATGTCGAGAAGTACGGGATAATCGGCCTGGCGCTCTATGTCGCTGTCCCCCTGCCTGTCACAGGGGTCTGGACAGGCACCCTGATAGCCTGGGTGTTCGGCCTTGACTGGAAGAAGTCGTTCCTGGC